>JAOAIN010000103.1 GCA_026414685.1 Candidatus Goldiibacteriota bacterium | reverse complement strand
AAAATATTAAATAAAGTTCTCAATTCTCAATTTTTAATTAAACAAATTTCATGTTTAAGTGAAGATGTTAAAATTTGTTTTTAAATATAGTATGTATAAAATATTATCTGTTGTTATTTTTTTTCTTGTAAAATAACTTTTTTAACTTTGCCCTTTATTAAAGTGGGAATAAGGGGGATTTATTATTATTTTACAATTTTCTATTGCTTTACTTTTGCATTTAAAGATACAATCGCCCCTAATCCATTTTTTCCAAAGGGGATATTTAATATTACATATCTTTTGGACATTCATAAATTGTTGCACTTTTACCTTGAATTTATGTTTTCAATTATTGAAACTGCTTCGGATTTTTTGTTGAAGGATATTAAATTATATTTTTCAAAAATGTTTACAAAGAATTTGTTAAAGATGTGCGGAGTGCTTTTAAATCTATTGAATTTAGATTAAGTAATAGTTTCCTGTTTGCATAGGACAGACAATTTTAATAGAAAAAATAATTTTTATTGAATAAAACCTTCCTTAAATATATAATAATATTCTCTAAAAAAGAGATAAAATTTCGCTTATAGGTTTTAGATTTATTATTTTTCTCTTCGTCCTTTTCCTTCTACCTGTGGGGAGAAGGTTTAGGCGATGTGGATTATATCTATAAAAGGAGTATTGATTTGAAAGGAAAACTCATTGTTTTTGAAGGACCAGAGGGTTGTGGCAAAACTACAAAAGCAAAAATGGTATATAATTTTTTTAAAAAGAAAAACAAAAAAGTCGTTTTACTACGCGAACCTGGTGGTATCAAAATATCAGAGCAGATAAGAAAAATAATACTAAATCCTAAAAATAAAAACATGTGCGCTTTAACAGAACTTTTATTATATGAAGCAGCAAGAGCCCAGCTTGTCTGTGAAAAAATAAAACCATTACTTAAAAAAGGTTATATTGTTTTAATGGATAGATTCTATCTTGCCACAACTGTTTATCAAGGATATGGCAGGGGCATTAGTAAAAAAATAATAGATTATTTAAATAATTTAGTTACTCAAAACATAAAGCCTGATTTAACAATAATTTATGATGTTTCAAGAAAGGAAGCACTAAAAAGGTTGAGTGAAAGAGAAAAAAAGGACAGGATAGAGCAGGAAAGCAGTTCTTTCCATAATAAAATCAGGCGTGGTTATTTAAAAGAAGGTAAATTAATAAATGCTGTAATTATAAAAACTGATGGTAAAAGTGCATCAGAAGTATTTGATATTACTAAAAAAGTTTTATTCAGGGTTATTAAATGGCAATAAAAGATATTATTGGAAATAAAAAGGCAAAAGATATGCTTCTCTCTTTTGCAAAAAGCAAAAAAGCAGGAACTTCATACATAATAAATGGAGAAGAAGGTGTTGGAAAGACCTTTGCCGCTTTACAATTTGCAAAGGCTATTAATTGTTTAAATCAACGAGAAGATGGTGATTGTTGTGATATTTGTGAAAATTGTAGATTGCTTGATAAAATACTCGGACAACTTGATGCAGATGGATTTCAGCAATATCCACATCCTGATGTTATGTATATTACAACAGATAAGGCTCAGATTACAATTGATCTTGTTAGAGATTCATTGAGTCGTTTAAATGCATATAGACAGATTAAATTGAAATATAAAATACTTATTTTAAATGATGCTGAAAAGATGAACAAAGAAGCATCCAACTCTGTATTAAAAGAACTTGAAGAACCAGGAGATTTTTCTATTATAATATTGGTAGTAAATAATATTCAAAAAATTTTACCTACCATTGTTTCAAGATGTCAAAGAATAAATATCATGAGAGCCGATGAAAGAGAGATTGAAGAAAAGCTCATTCAACTCGGTATGGATGAAAACTCAGCAAAACAAGCCATTATGTTTTGTGATGGTAAGATTGAGAAAGCATTGAATTTCAAAGAAATAAAAAGTGACATTTTATTTGCACGCGAAATTTTTCTAGTGCTCGCATCAAAAATAGATAATGTTGATGGTATTTTTGAAATAATAAAAAGCATAAATGAAAAAATGGAAGAAAACAAGACAAGGAAAATAAAAGGTGGTATGGAAAATATGACATATCAGAGATTATTTTTACTTGATATTTTGAAGATGTTATCTTATATTTATAAAGATTTTTTACTTGATAAACTTGGTATCAAGAAAATTATTACGTTAAAATATAATATAGATATTAATAATATAAAAGAAATGGATTTCAAGGTAATAAATACAATTCTGAAATTGATAAATGTCGCTCAGATGGATCTTATGGCAAATGCAAATATTAATTTATTACTATATAATCTTTTATTCAATATAAGAAAGGTGAGTTCGCAGCAATGATAGAAGTTGTTGGCATAAAGTTTGCAGATGATGATAAAATTTATTATTACAATCCTTGCAAATTTCAGCTTGAAAAAGGAGAAAAATGTCTTGTTGAAGTTTTAGATGGTATAAAGGAAGGTGAAGTGGTGCTTTCTAATTTTTATGTAGAACCTGATAAAATTTATGCACCGCTTCGCAGAGTAATACAATATGTTTCTGATAAAAAAGAACTTTTTGAGCAGAAAAAAAACAGAATGGAAAAAAAAGCATGGGAATTTTGTGCAAAAAGAATACTGGCAAGAAACCTACCTATGCGTTTGATACATGTTGAATATACAGAAGATTTAAAAAAGGTTATTTTTTATTTTGTTGCAGAGAAGCGAGTTGATTTTCGTGAACTATTAAAAGATTTAGTAAAGACATTGAGGGTAAAAATAGAATTACGCCAAGTAAGTAGACGTGAGTATGCTAAGAAAATTGGCGGTGTTGGAATATGTGGTAGAATTTGTTGTTGCAAAAATCATCTTAAAACATTTACTCCAATAACTATAAAAATGGCAAAAATGCAGGGTATGCCTTTAAATCCTTCTAAAATATCTGGTATATGTGGACGCCTTTTATGTTGTCTTGCCTATGAGCAGTATGAAAAACCAGTGGAGCCCATATATCAGATACCCGAAGAAGTTTCTGAAAACATTGAAGAAATTTTTGAAGAAACAAATGATAAAGAAACCGTCCAGGAAGCAGATGTTGATTGGGGCCAAGAATAAAAATACAATGCTGGATGAAAAACTAGAAAGTAATTGCCAAATGGCAGATTAATAAATAAAAAACAATTTAGGATGTAAAATATGAAAAAATTTTATATTACAACAGCAATAGATTATGCAAACTCAAAACCACACATAGGACATGCATATGAAAAGGTTTTTGCAGACAT
>JAOAIN010000003.1 GCA_026414685.1 Candidatus Goldiibacteriota bacterium | reverse complement strand
TTTATAGAAAATAAAAGAGTTACTGTTATTAATAAAAAAAATAATGTGATATTATAAAGGTCTATTTTTTTTATATTTGAATTCAACATTATCCACCGTTCTTAAATAATAAAAATAACTTTTAAATCAGAATAAGCATATAACAATACCATTTTATTTTCAAGACAGGAAAAAACTTGATTTTTTTAACAAAGACAACCACACAGGGTTGACTCTTTGCATTTTATATTTTACTTTTTACATCTCACATTTTATTTTTTTACATTTTACATCTTACTTCTTACTTTAAAATCTTCCTTTATTAAAAATTGATAATTTTCAATTGATAATTAATTTCTCATTCCAACACCTGCGTCCACGTTAACTTATCTGAATTGTCTCCTAATCCTATTTGCCCAGAAGTATTATTTCCAGTCACCCATAATGTTCCATTTTCTTTTATTGCTATACTGTAATAATAACCGCATGCTATTGCACTTACATTAGTCATTCCTGTTACCCGCGTCCATGTTGTCCTAGTTATTTTATCCCCTAAACCTAATTGACCATAAAAATTATATCCCGTTACCCATAATGTCCCATCTGTTTTTATTGCTAAACTATGATCATTTCCTGCAGCTATTGCACTTACATCTGCTATGCCTGTCACCTGCGTCCATGTTGTCCTATCTATTGTATCTCCCAAACCTAATTGACCCCGATTATTATTTCCAGTCACCCATAATGTACCATCTTCTTTTATTGCTAAACTATGAAATTCTCCCACAGCTATTGCACTCACATTTGCCATGCCTGTCACCTGCGTCCATGTTGTCCTAGATATTGTATCTCCCAAACCTAATTGACCATAAAAATTATATCCAGCTACCCATAATGTCCCATCTTCTTTTATTGCTAAACTATGATTATTTCCTGCATCTATTGCACTTACATCTGCTATGCCTGTCACTTGCGTCCATGTTGTCCTAGATTCTGTATCTCCCAAACCTAATTGACCAGTATTGTTCCACCCAGTCACCCATAATGTCCCATCTTCTTTTATTGCTAAACTATGCAATTCTCCCGCAGCTATTGCACTCACATTTGCCATGCCTGTCACCTGCGTCCATGTTGTCCTAGATATTGTATCTCCCAAACCTAATTGACCAGTATTGTTCCATCCAGTTACCCATAATGTATTATTTATTTTTGTAGCTAAACTATACCTACCGCCCCCTGCTATTTTATCTATTCCTGACTGGACATAGGACCATATATCTCTAGTTAAATTATCTCCTGTCCCTAATTGATAAAATTCATTATATCCTGTTCCCCATAATGCCACACCATATTGCTTTATTGCAAAACTATGGTCTCCACCTGCTGCTATTTTTATTACATAAAAAGGGATTTTTGTATTTGTCGGTGTAATTGTCGCTGTTGGCGTTACTGTTGATGTCACTGTTATTGTCGCTGTTGGAGTTGCTGTTGCTGTCCACAAACTCGCTTCTGCTGTTTGGGTATCTTTTGCTATTTGTGTTTGTGTTGCTGCTGCTTCTCCTACAAATGTTAATATTGCAATAATAGTTTGTGTTATATTAGGTGTTATTGTTAAAGTTGGGGTACATGTAGGTGTAAATCCGCTGGCTATAGATGTCTGTGTAAGTTGGATATTTTTCTCGGCTGTCAGCATTGCTACAACTGTCTTCTGCACATCTGGTATTGTCGGCTCTTCTTTTTTTGTGCAGGAATTCATTATCCCAATGAATATAAGTATTCCCGTGATTATTACTACAAACTTTTTCATAATTCCCTCCTAATATTTATCTTTGTATAATTAATTGCATATTATATTATAAAAGTCAACATAATAGTTCATAAAAAATGTTTGCAAAAAAAGTTCTAAATTAGTCCTAAATTAGTTCTAATGTAGTTCTAAAGTAGTATTTTACATCTCACATTTTATTTTTTTACATTTTACTTTTTACGTCTCACATCGCACATCTCACTTCTCACTTCTTACTCTACCACTGGCACTTGACACTTGAAATTTTATTCCAACACTTGCGTCCAAATATTTCTATCTGTATTATCTCCTAACCCTAATTCTCCATTAATACTAAACACTACGCCAAATAAAATCTTACTTTCCTATCCTACTCCATACAGGCAAATATAAAAATCTAACTGTTAAATGTAATTTATTTTTCATTGAAAAAAATACAAGTTCTGCCTTAGTTGGCCCTAACTCCCAGTATTTATAAATATTACTTGGCATTCCATTTGGTAATCTACCTGCTTTTATTGTTTTAATCGCCTGCTTAAGTTCCATTCTTTTCACTTCATCCTTATCAAATGTTGGTGGGCCATATAATTCTGTAAATATCTTTTCCAAACCCCTGAATCTACCATACATTATTTCATCTCTATTTGGCACTTTTAACATCTGTGATTGAAACTCAGCCATTGGACCAAATTCCAATTTAAAAGCATAAACATAATTATTATATACTCCTACACTTATGAAATCAGCGTGTGGTACAGGAACTCTGTAATCTGTCTGATTTATTGTCCAGGATGAATAAAAATCCGGGTCTTTTGATTCAATTATATAAGGATAAATCTTTTTAATATCATCAATAGTCATACCCCATGTAAGTGACTGAAAAAGAAATTTATCTTTGGTTATTGTTCCAAATGCCTGGTCATCTTCTTTGTTAAATTTTGTTATATACGACTTATATGTTTCCATTTTATTATTATATTCAATCTTTTTTAAAACAAAAAACAAAATAACAAAAACTCCAAAAGCAATCAATCCAACCCTAATCCAGAATTCTCTTACTTTTTTTATTTTATTTTTATCAATTATAACAGCGTCTTTCTTTTTTGGAAGTGGTGAACCACAGCTTCTACAAAAATTTGCCTCATCCCTATTTTCTGTATTGCATGCTTTACAAATCTTTGCCATTTTTATTTATAACCTCCTTTATACATTTTACAACTTTCAACTTTCAACTTTCATCTTTCATCTTTCATCTTACTTTTTACTTTTTACTTTTCACATTTTACATTTATCAATTGCTACTTGGCATTTTCCATCTGTTTTATTCTTTCCTTATCTTCCTTATCGCATATCTTGTTAGTTTTCCTGATGTATCTCCTTTGGAAGTTATCTGATACATATATAATCCTGGCTCAAATTCCGCGCATGACATAGAAGAAGAATTATATATTTTACCTTTTTTCTTTTCTTCAATAGTATGCAGTAATTTGCCTGTCTCATTATAAATCTTTATTGTTACTGTTCCATCTTCTGGAATATAATAACTAAAAATAAATTTATCAGACGCCTTTTCGTATATTGCAAATATCTCAGTTGAAATATTTATTATTCTTTCTGGTTCATCCGCTTTTAATTCTATATCATAAATCATCTGCGGCGGAAGTCCTTTTGCCACAACTTTTATTTTAACTTTACCAACAGGTAAATTATCTATGGCAAAATTACCTTCCTTATCAGTGATGGCAACACCAAGAGTTGTTCCATCCTCTTTTAAAATTTCAACTGATGCTCCTGGTTGTGGCATTATACCATTTGACTGGGTTACGGTCCCTTTCACGGTTACTTTTGTTTTTATCTTTATTTTAAAATGAGCTGCTGTTTTACCTATCACGCCTTCCTTATCAACTGATACAATATGAAAATACCACGTCCCATCAGATAAATTTTGAAAACTTATATTTGTATCCATTGTTTTTGAATGTTTTGAAGATGGAACCGTATCTTCAAAATTATCCAAAGTGTAAAAATAACCTATAATCTCATTTATGTATTGCGGTACTTTCCATTGTAGCCGAACTGTTCTTTCCCTATACCATTTATTCTGGTCAGGATGTGTAATTGAAAAAATTTCAGGGGGTGGCGGAGTCATTGCAACTCTTATTTGCATATGGAATGCTTCCTGAGAAATATTGCCTGCATTATCCTTGGCAATAATATGAAAATACCAAATACCATCTGGCACATCAACAAAAGATGCCATAGTTCCCTTTGTCCAACTTGCTGTTGTTATATCAGGCATTGTATCTTTTATTTGATTGAAGACATAATAATAACCTTCTATACCAGATGGATCAGATGGAATTGTCCATGTAAAAGAAGGTGTATTGTTATTGTACCACTGATTAAAATCAGGGTGTGTAATTGAAGAAACAACAGGTGGCTTTGGTAATGTAGTATCAATATTTATTTGATAATGATATGCCTCATCCGATAGATTGCCTGCCTCATCTTTTGAAATAATATGAAAATACCATGTCCCATCTGAAACATTGTTTATATCTATTTCATTATCAATATACCAAGTCCCTGTTTTCATATCTGGTTTTGTTGTAGGATTCTGATCAAAAATATAATAATATCCAGTTATTTTAGTTGCATCCTGTGGTGTATCCCAGGATAATTTCACATTCTTTGTGTTATACCATGCATCCTGCATTGGATGGGTCAAAGATTTTACAACAGGTGGCAAAGCAAATTTATCACAAACAACTAATATTTGTTTATTTCCACTTTCTCTTTCGTTACCAACTCTATCAACAGGACGAACTGTATAATAATAAATAATTCCATCTTCTAACTCTTTTGAATCATCTATGAATTTATTTTCTTTTACAACTCCATCATCACATATCTGCATACCAACTTGGCCAGATACAGTTGAACGATAAATTCTGTAATAATCAACTCCAGAAACTGAATCTACCGCCTTTGTCCACTCCAATAATATATTGCCTTCTTTTAATGGCTTAGCCACAATTTGTGTAATTGCAGAAGGTGGTGATACATCAATAGTCGTCTTTATCAAAGGATTTTCATAATAATCGCTCCAATTACCTGCATTATCCCTTGCTTTTATTCTGAAATAATATGTTATTGAGTCCTCACCTTTAAAAATTGCTTTTGTTTCTTTTGTTTCTTTCAACCATAATTTCCATTTACCTTTATCACCTTCTTTATATTCAACAGTGAATACAAACACACCAGATTCTTTGTCTTCTGCTTCCCAAGAAACTTCAAAGTTTTCTGAATTCACAAACTCTGGTAATTCATTAATTTTAACTTCTGGAGGATTAGTTTCAACTTTAAATTTATAATGAAAAGCATCTGTTCCAATATTTCCAGCTTTATCCTTTAAAACAATATGAAAATACCACTCACCGTCATCAAGCGGCTCATTGATTTTTATTGTGGTTTCTTTTGTAAATTTTCCATCCTTTTTATCCGGTATTGTATCATTCTTTCTATCAATTTTATAATAAAATCCATCCACACCTGATAAATCATCCACACGCTCCACAACAAAAACAGGATATTTTTCAGCGTAATATTTTTCTGAATTTGGATGAGTTGTTGATATCACTTCTGGTGGTGAAGCAATAAAGTCAAGATGAACAGTAAAAATAGCTGGTTCCTCTCCTATATTACCTGCATTATCTTCTGCAATGAGATGAAAATAGTAAATACCTTCTTCTGTTGCTGTAATATCTGCTTCTCTTTTGTCTGTTTTCACAGCAATATCAGGAGTTATCTTAATATGCTTTTCCTTTGAAAACAAATAATAAAAATTTTTAATTTTAGATAAATCAGATGGCACTGTCCAAGTAAATTTTATAAGTGGCACATTATACCATTTATCTTCGTCTGGATGTGTTGGAGATGAAATTTTTGGCTGTTCAACAGTTGTGTCTATCTTAATCTTAAAATGAGATGCTTCAGGTCCAATATTTCCAGCGTTATCTTTTGAAATAATATGAAAATACCAGACACCATCCGAAAGTTGTGGAAGTGTCACTTGATTAGATATAGTCCATTCTGAAGTATCTTTTGAAGGAATAGTAGAATGTTTTTGATCAACAACATAATAATATCCTTCTATACCTGACATATCTTCCGATGTATCCCAGTTTATCTGCGGTGTCGGATTTTTATACCACTCTTCTTGATCTTTATGGGTAGAAGAATATACTACTGGTGGTTTTGCAACTGTATCTATATTGAACATAAAATGTGATGCTTGATGACCTGTGTTACCGGCTTTATCTTTTGTAACAACATGCAGATACCATCTACCATCTTTTAAATCACCAGAAAATATTGTATCCTTATCTGTCCATAGACTTTTTTCATCAGGAATAGTTTTTTCATTATTATCAATAACATAATAATATCCGGCTATACCGGATAAATCATCAGGTGGACTTATTTTAAATTGTCCGCGCTTTATGTTATACCACCTCTGAGAATCAGGATGAGTGATTGATGAGATATTAGGTGGTAGTGCCTGTGTATCAATATTAAATTTAAAATGTGATGTTCCTCTTGAAATATTTCCTGCTAAATCCTTTGATTTTACATGAATATACCATGTTCCATCTGTTTTTTCTTTCAACTCAATATCAGTTTGCTCTGTCCATATCATCTCTGTTTCTGTTGGTTCATAATCAGGAATTCTATTTACAACATAATAAAAACCATCAATACCCGATAAATCGTGTGGTTTTGATATATGGATTTCTACTGTTGTGTTGTTATACCAAGACATCTGGTCAGGGTGTGTTTTTGAATTAATAACCGGCTGTATTGCCTGTGTATCTATGTTAAATTTATAATGTGTTGCTTTTGTGCCTATATTTCCTGCTTTATCCTTTGAAATAATATGAAAATATTTTGTTCCGTCTTCTAGAAGACCTAGTTTTACACTTTTTTCTTCTGTCCATTGCGCTATTTTTTCATTAGGAATTGTTGAAGGCATTTCATCAACCATATAATAATAACCGGCTATTCCTGATAAATCATCAGGTTCTTCCCATGTGAAAACCGGAGCTGTGTTATACCATCTTTCAGGATCAGGATGTGTAGGTGATGTGACTTTTGGTGGTAATGAAACAGTATCAATTTTTATCCTATAATGTGAAACAGTAGGACTTATATTTCCAGCTTTGTCTTCTATTAAAAGATGGAAATACCATATACCATCTTCAAGGCCTTTTATAAGAACGCTATCACTGGTTGTTACCTCACATTTTTTTGGATCTGGAATTGTATCAGGGTTTCTATCAACAATATACAGATAATTTTTTATCTCAGGATGTATCCCCCAGTAAATATCAACTTCGTTTTTATTATACCACTCATCCTGAGATGGATGTGTTCTAGATGTTAAAACTGGAGTCACAGCCGCTGTTGTTGTAAAAGTCCAGTCATCAGCAACCCCAGAAAAATTTCCTATATCAGTATATGTAAGTATACGAACATGATATTTGGTGAGTGCTTTTAAATTTGTAAGAGTTAATTTATGTATTATTTCTTTTTCTTCTTTTCTTATTGTATGTCCGTAATTTAAATCCGTGCCGTATTCTATTATTGAGCTTGCTTCTTTATCCGTTGTCCATTTTATTACCGCACTGTGTGATGTTATCTCTTCAAAAACCACATCCATTACTTTAGGTGGTGGCACATTTGATACTGTGGTTCTGAAAATTCTACCTCTTGGAGATGAGCCAAAATAAAGGTAACCGTTAAAAACTTTTAAAATTCTTATATCCTCTTCATCTGTTTGGAAACCAACTTCCCATTTTTTACCATCCATTGTTTTAAAAATTTTACCATTATCACCGCTACCTACAAACAGACAGTTTGAAAAAGATGCAAATTTAAAAAAATTCACATCTTTTTCAGAGAAAAAATTCTCAACCCAGTTAATTCCATCCTCTGACATAAATATGAGTCCACCAGTTGCCTTTGATGTAGAACAGTAAAGACGATTTTTAAATACAAAAAAATCATTTACAAAACTCTGATTTGTATCAAAAACTTTCTGCCAGTTAACTCCATCGGCTGTTCTATATATTAAACCATTTGGATATGTTCCAGCATACAAATAATCTCTAAATAGCCCAAAAGTTGTTATAGCCATTTCAGAAGTATTTAAAGATATTACCCAGTGAGTTCCGTTATATGAGTATATCTTGCCACTGGTGGAAGTTCCAGCAAAAAGTCTGCCTTTAAACATCTCAAGACAATGCACACGCGCTTCTCCGCTGTTAAATGATAAACTCCATACTTTTCCATCTAGTGATTCATATATACCACCATTTGCATTTGTCCCGCAAAAAAGTTTTGGAGTCCCCATATCATTGAATGCTTTAAGACAGTAAACCTGTGGTGTATAATCACCTAATTGTTCTTCCTCAAAAGATCTCGTATGTCCAACAGGTGGATTAAAATAAGGAGAAAAAATATTTGAAATACTTATTGCTTCCCATGCACCAACATCACCTGTTGAAGTTCTTATAACTGTATCCTTATTTGTAGAAGCATATAGATATCCGTTAAATTCTTCAAAATCATAAATTATTGGTAAATCTTTATTTTCATAAACAGGTATGAATGACTCTTTAGGAACATATTTTAAATAAAGTGGTATTGCAGCTTTTATATTTTTCATAACTTCCCTGCTATCTTTACCACTCACAATGAGACCAGGCAGTTCTTTACATTCACCTAAATATTTATCCTCAACTTTACGTATCAATATTTCAAAATCTGTTGATAATTTTTTTATATTTTCCTTTTCTTTCATTTTTCCCTTTTATTTTTAAAATAATAAATCAACGAGTGTTCATCACAATCAGGAAATTTGGGACAATTAAAACAATCTTTCCATATTTTTTGAGGTAAATTCTTTTTTGGTATTTTTTTAAACCCATATTTTACAAAAAAATCAGGTATTTTTGTTAAAACAAAAACAGATTTCAATCCTATCTTTTTTGCCTCCTTTATTGCAAAATTCAATAATTTTGTCCCGTATCCTTTATCTCTATAATTTTTTTCTATTATAAAAGACCTTATTTCACCTAAATCATCCCAGTATATATGTAATCCAATCACACCAATTCTTTTTTTATTTTCTTCAAGTATATAAAAATCCCTTATCTGCGTGTATATATCAGCAATACTTCTTGGTATTAAATCAAATTCAAGAGCGTATTTTTTTATAATCTTATGAATAAAAATAGCATCATTTACCCTAGCTTGTCTGACTTTCGCCATTTATCTATATTCTCCTTTACCGTCTTTATTCCCTGATTTATATTTTCAAATATCTTTCTGTCATTTATGTATTTTACACCTTGATTGAATATCTGAAAATTTTTTTCAATAATCTCATTTTTCCTACCTTTTAACATTTCTTCCATAACTTTATAATATTTTTCTCTTTTAAATAAACCTGTAATTTCGGAATAAACACCGGCTATGACCATATTAACACCTTTTATAAAATTCATATTCTTTGCAATATCAGAAGCAGGGACAGATATCTTTTTACCTTTTATATGTTCACTTTTAGTCAGGGAAGAATTTTCAATATACAATGTATTTTCTTCTATTTTGTTTTTATATGTATCATAAGCGCGTTGATCAAAAATTATCAGTGTAGTTGGTTTATCAACAACAGGTGAAAAAATTTCATCATCTGATATTATTACATTACAG
>JAOAIN010000226.1 GCA_026414685.1 Candidatus Goldiibacteriota bacterium | reverse complement strand
ATAAATTGGAAAAAATCAAAGTCCCATCTAACTGGTTTCTTGAAGGTTATGATATTTCTGGTAAAGTAGAATATTCAAAAACAATAAAAATCAATAAAAAAGAAAATAAAAAATATTTTATCACATTTAAAGGTGTTGATTATTTTGCAGATGTTTATATTAATAATAAATTAGCAGGAAAACATGAAGGATATTTCCAAAAATTTAGATTTGATATAACTAATTTAATAAGAACTGGTATTAATGAAGTAAAAGTAATTGTAGATTCTCCAAAAGAAGATGAAGAAATATGGCCAAATAGAAAAATACTTATTAAAGGTATATTCAATCATCACGATGCCCGTCCTGGTTCATGGAATATAAAAGATGGCCAAGATAAAAATACAGGTGGTATATGGAATAGTGTTTTCATAGAAGAAGTTGATTTAATTGAAATTGAATATGTGAAGATTTCACCGGTTTTAAGAGATGATGGAGTATGGACTATAAACAGCGAATTATTTATTAATAATTTTTTAAATTATTTTATTGAATCGCAGATTAGGATGAATATAACCCCATATAATTTTAAAGGTAAAAATTATGTCAAGGAAGAAAAATTATTTTTAAAACAAGGATCAAACAGATTCAATTTATTTATTGAAATTGATAATCCTGAATTATGGTGGACATGGGATTTTGGAAATCCTAATCTTTATAAATTTAATTATAAACTTGAAACAAACAAATACAAAGACATTTATAATGAAATATCTGGTATAAGAGAATTTAAAAAAGGCAAGGATAATTTCTGGTATTTGAATAATAAAAGAATTTTTTTACGGGGTAGTAATATAATACCAACGCAGTGGTTATCTGAATATACAGAAGAAAAGATAAAAAAAGATATAAAATTAATAAAAGATGCAAATCTGAATATAATAAGAGTTCATGCTCATGTGAACAGAGAAGAATTTTATAAAGAACTTGATAAACAAGGAATAATGGTATGGCAGGATTTTGCTTTACAGTGGAGTTATGACACATCAGAAAAGTTTACAGAAAATGCAATATCTCAGATAAAAGACATGGTGCATCTGTTATATAACAGACCTTCAATAGTTATATGGTGTTGTCATAATGAGCCATCTATAAATGAAAAACAGTTAGATCCAATTTTAGAAAAAAAAGTAAAAGAAGTAGATAGCATAAGACACGTTGAAAAAGCATCTGATTTTGGACAGCATTATTATCCTGGCTGGTATTATGATTATTCTCCGCAGAATTTGTATTTTGACATGCAGAATGTCAGAAAGACTTTTATTATTTCTGAATATGGAGCTCAGGCATTACCAGCACTTTCTACTTTAAAAAAGATGTTTACAGAAAAAGAATTATTTCCACCCAATATAGAGAAATGGAAATATCATGATTTTCAACCTGAAATGACTTTTAATATTGCAGGTATAGATACAGGTAATTCAATAGAAGAATTTATTGAAAATTCGCAAAATTACCAGGCAAAATTAATAAAAGATTTAACCGAGTTTTATCGCCTTTGCAGATATGAAAATATAAATGGAATTTTACATTTTATGTTTGTTGAATGCTGGCCATCAATAACTTGGGCTGTTATTGATTATTTCAGAATCCCCAAAAAAGGTTATTATGCTTTAAAAGAAGCAATGCAACCAGTTTATCCAGGATTTAGGTTAATTAGAAAAAAAATATCAAAAACAGAAAAAATAACTTGGAATAATATTCTGGAAATGGTTTATATAATTAATGACTTACAAAAAGAGATAAAAAATGTTAAATTATTGTTACAAGTTCAGGACGCAGCTGGAAAAGTTTATATAAATATTAACAAAAAAATAAAAAATATCTTACCAGATTCAATTAATTATCCATTTTCTGGTAAAATTTTTGATCCTAATGGTAAAGGTAGTTATATTCCAAATGATGTAAAACCAGGAATACATAAAATTAAATTGTTTATTTATCATGATAAAAAATTGATTTCTTCAAATACTTATGAATTTGAAGTAACGGAGAAGATTAGATAAAACGTTCATAAATAGTTTATAAATAGTTCGTAAATAGTTAAAACTATTTTTTAATATTTATTTTGGAGATTTAAAATGATAGACGAAAATAAAAAAGCATTACAATTAATTTTCTTTTTTGGGCTTGTTAGTTTATTTGGAGATATTGTTTATGAAGGTGCACGTGCAGTAAATGGCCCATATTTACAAACACTTGCAGTTAATGCAGCTGTTGTTGGTCTTGTTGTTGGTATTGGTGAATTCGCAGGGTATGCATTACGATTACTCACAGGTTATTTTGCAGATAAAACCAAGGCATATTGGGTATTTACTTTTATAGGTTATGGTTTAATAATATCTATTCCAATGCTTTCACTTACAGGTGTATGGCAGATTGCAGCTGTTTTAATGGTTGCTGAACGGCTTGGCAAGGGGATAAGAGCACCGGCAAAAGATACGATTGTTTCCAGTGCAGCAAAAAGAATAGGCACTGGCAAAGGTTTTGCCATACAGGAAGTTCTTGACCAATTTGGTGCTTTTTTAGGTCCACTTATTTTTGCAGCTTATTTTGCATTGACCGGAGTTGGTGTTAAAAACGCTCAAGATTACAGAAATGCTTATGCGTTATTATGGTTCCCATTTTTATTAGTTATGATATTTGTAATTATTGCTTATTTAAAGGTTCCTGATTCTTCAAAACTTGAACCAGTAAAAAAAGAAGGTGAGCCTGATAAAATAACAAGCCTTTTCTGGATTTATAATATTTTTTCTTTTATAACCGCACTTGGATTATTAAATTTTGCTCTGATGGGTTATCATTTCAAAGCAAAGGGGATTGTTTCTGATGCAATGATACCTATTTTTTATACAGTTGCAATGGCTATTGATGGGTTGGCTGCTTATATAATGGGAACTTTTTATGATAAGTTAAAAGAAAAAAAGCAAAATAATACTGGTGGGTTGATTATTCTTATAATTTTACCTGTTTTATCTATTTTAATTCCTTTTTTTGTATTTTCAAATAATTTTATAATGGCTTTCATAGCATCTTTACTTTTAGGAGTTGTAATGGGAGCGCAGGAAACAATAATGAAAGCAGCAATCGCTGATATTACACCAATAAAAAAACGTGGAACTGGATATGGTATTTTTAATTTTTCTTTTGG
>JAOAIN010000166.1 GCA_026414685.1 Candidatus Goldiibacteriota bacterium | reverse complement strand
CATAGAAGAAGAAATGCAGGCATTAAAACCCATGAATACCGAAGAGGCAATAGAAGAGTTAGAAACTATTGATGAGAAAATAATGTTGTTTTACAATGTTGATTTTAACAAAGTATGTTTACTTAGAAAAAGAAAAGATGGTAAATTTGGTTTAACCATATCAAAATTTTAGAAAAAGTTGAGGTGCTTAAATGAGGATTCTTGATTTTTTGAGTAAGGATTCTATTGAATTGAATTTAAAATCCACCACTAAAAAAGAGGTAATAGAAGAATTAGTTGATATTCTTGATAAAAAAGGTTTATTGATAGATAAAAAAGCTGTTCTTGATTCTATTTTAGAAAGAGAAGAGCTTGGAAGCACAGGTATTGGACAGGGTGTTGCTATTCCGCATAGTAAAACAAAAGGAGTCAAAGAACTTGTTGGTGTTTTTGGAATTTCAAAAAAAGGAGTTGATTTTGATTCTCTTGATGGCGAGCCAACATATATATTTTTTTTAATATTAACTCCAGAAGGTGCTACTAATTATATGCTGAAAGCTCTTGCTAGAGTATCAAATTTTTTGAAAAATAAATTTTACAGAAAAAAGATTTTAGAAGCAAACAGTAAAGAAGAAATCATCAAAGTGATAGAAGAAGAAGAAAAATTAAATCCTTAAATTTGTTTTTTGTTTTTTATTTAAAAGGGAAAAATGAATTATATAACTGTAAAACAATTTTATAATGATAATAAGAAAAAACTGGATTTAAAAATTATCACAGGAGAGGAATTTTTATCTAAAAAAAAAATCATAATTCCTGAAATTAACAGACCAGGACTTGCGCTAGCTGGTTTTTTTGATTATTTCCCTTATGAAAGAATACAGATTTTTGGCAAGACAGAATTTACATATTTAAAAAAGATCGGAAAGGAAAAAACACAAAAAGTTTTAAATAAATTATTCAGTTATAATATCTGCTGTGTGCTGATTTCAAGAAATTTAAAACCCCCCTATAATTTTGAATTGATAGCCCAAAAAAATAAAATACCGGTTATCATGTCCTCTATATTTACAACCAAACTGATAAGTTCGGTAATGTTGTATCTTGAAAGAAAATTGGCGCCGAAGATAACATTGCATGGAACTTTTATTGATGTTTATGGTATAGGTGTATTATTGGTGGGCAAGAGTGGAATAGGTAAAAGTGAAATAACCCTTGAACTCATCAAAAGAGGCCACCGTTTGATTTCTGATGATATAATTGAAATCAGGAAAATGAGTGATGATGTTTTAGAAGGCAGGGGATTGAATATAATTCAGCATCATATGGAAATAAGAGGTTTAGGAATCATTGATGTTAAAAATCTTTTTGGGGTTGGCGCGGTTAGGGAATCACAAAAAGTTGAATTATTAATTCATCTTGAAGAATGGGAGAAAAGAAAAAATTATGAGCGTCTTGGTATGGAGGAACAATATGAAGAAATGCTCGGAGTTAAAGTGCCAAAAATAATTTTACCTGTAAAACCTGGAAGAAATTTAAGTGTTATAATAGAAGTGGCGGCGATGACTCAGAGATTGAAGTCACATGGTTATAATCCTGCAAAAGAATTAAATAAAACTATACTTAAATGGATGAAAGAGGATAAAAGTGATGCAATGGTTGAATAAATGGTTATATCCGGGAATAAAAGTCAAAAGATGGTTGATTCTTTTTATTTTAAGTTTTGTTGTTATGTTTATCGGTTTTTCAGGATTGATGGGGAGTTTTTTTAATTTCATAAAAATTGATAGAATAAATATTGATAACTTTTTTTACCGTTTACATAAATTAAAAGCAATTGATTATATACTTTTTTTATTAGGACTCATAGGTATATTTTTTGCTATTAGGAGAACTTATTTTTCAATTCTTGCAATATTTGGACCGCATAAAGAAAAAGAATTTATTAATATTGCATATCAGAAAGCAAAACTAAAAAGAGGACCTAAAATAGTGGCTATTGGTGGGGGGACAGGGATGCCTAATGTTTTACGCGGAATAAAACATTATACCTTGAATCTATCCGCCATTGTCACTGTTGCTGATGATGGTGGGTCTTCTGGAAGATTACGAAAGGATTACAGTGTTCTTCCACCAGGGGACCTAAGAAATTGTATTGTGGCACTTGCGGATGAAGAAACATTGTTGGGCAAATTATTTCAATATAGGTTTGAAAAAAAAGGCGATCTCGCTGGGCATAATTTAGGCAATCTTTTTTTAA
Source organism: Candidatus Goldiibacteriota bacterium (assembly GCA_026414685.1). Classification (GTDB taxonomy): domain Bacteria; phylum Oederibacteriota; class PGYV01; order PGYV01; family DSYL01; genus DSYL01. The sequence goes on along the minus strand of JAOAIN010000166.1, from coordinate 8,941 downwards.
CAGCTCTAACTCACATAGTTGGTGATTTACCCAAAGCAATAAATGAATCATCAAAAGTTCTTGCGGTAAGTGGCAAGGTATTTCCTGTTACTCTTGATAATATAGTTTTAAAAGCCCGTTTAAAAGATGGAAGGAAAATAACAGGTGAATCAAATATACCCAAAGCAAAGGGTATAATTGAAAGAGTTTATATTTCTCCATCAAATTGTAAACCATATCCTATGGCAATAAATGCAATAAAATCCGCAGATATTATAACGATAGGCCCAGGTAGTCTTTTTACAAGTATAATACCAAATCTTTTAGTCCCAGGAATTGTTGATGCAATTCTCAGATCAAAAGCGTTGAAAGTTTATATATGTAATATAATGACCCAACCAGGTGAAACGGATAATTTCAGGGTTTCTGATCATATAAAGGCAATTTTTAATCATGCAGGAGCTAAAATCGTTGATTATGTAATAGCAAATAATAAACTTCCCGATAAAGTGATATTGAAAAAATATGCTAGGGAAAATTCTTATCCAGTAGAGATAGATAAACATGAAATATCAAGGCTGGGTGTGAAATTGTTTGAGGGTCAGCTATTTAAGCCTGGTAAATATATTAGGCATGATCCGGAATTATTATCAAAGATGATAATGAAATTAATTCTTTTATAAAGGAAGATATTAAATGACTGGTATTATTATTATTTCTCATTATACTTTGGCAGAAAGTTTGAAAAAAACAATAGAGTTGATAATCGGTGAAAGAGAAAATGTATCTGCCCTGACTCTTTCTAAAAATGAAAAGGTTGAAAGTTTTTCAGAGAGGTTAAAGAAAGAAGCTGACAAGTTAAACAAAGGTTTTGGGATTATTATTTTTGCAGATATGTTTGGTGGGACGCCTTGTAATGTTGCTTTAAGTTTATTTGCAGAGAATGATGATATTAAAATAATCACTGGTTTTAATTTGCCAATTGTAATTGAAGCAATAATGCATTCTTCAAAAACGTCAAATGAACTTTTTAAAATTCTTATGGAACGTAAAGATAAGACTATTGTGGATGCAAAAGCAATTTTTAAAAAGCGGTAAATAAATATGCCTGTATTACTTGCTAGAATAGATGACAGATTGATACATGGGCAAGTTGTGGTTGGTTGGGCGCAAGCATTAAAGATTGATCATATTGTTGTTGTTAATGATGAGATTGTAAAAAATGATATGCAGAAATTTCTTTTCAGAATGGCCACACCAACCGATATTAATTTATCAATTTTTACAGTTCAGGAAGCTGCTGAGAAGTTGCGTAATAGATTTTTTGATAATGAAAATGTAATGATGCTTTTTAAAAGTCCTGCAGATGTTTATAATTTATTAAAGTGTGGTGGAAAAATTGGAGAAATAAATGTGGGTGGTATGCATTTTGCCGAAAATAAAATACAGCTGTTTGATGCAATATTTGTTGATAGTAATGATGTTGAAATGTTTGAAAAAATAAAAGCATTTAATGTTGCATTAGAGGTTAGGATGGTTCCAACTGATACAAAAAAGGATTTATTTAAAGCAATTGAAGAAAAATTTTATAAAAGAAATAAAGGATAAAGGATATAATACAAATGAGCGTTGAAAAAATAGTTTTAATATCATTTTTAGGTGCGCTTTTGGAATTGGATACATTTTTTATAGGTATGACATTGTTATCCCAGCCGGTTATATCTGGAGCACTGGCAGGATGGATATTGGGTAATATTACAACAGGTATTTTTATAGGAACAATAGTGCAATTGATATGGATATATCCTCCTGTTGGCGCATTTGTACCACCTTCTTCATCTGCAATTGCTTTGGTTTCCACTGTTATGACTTTGTTTTTTTTTGAAATGATGCATGAAGTAGATAAAAATTCTATCATGATGTTCTGTCTTATCATTGGTGTTTCATTTGGATATTTTGTAGGCCAGATGGATATATGGAACAGAAAATTAAATACAATAATCATACATAGTTTTGAATCAAAAATTCAACAAGGAAATATTATTTATCTTTTTTTAATTCAGTTATTTTCTTTTCTTGCAAAATATATACGTGATGTAATAGGTTATCTTGCATTGTTTATACTTGGTATTCCACTTGCAATAAAAATATTTGCTACTTTACCAGAACAGATTTTATTTGGTTTGAAATTGGCATTCTGGATTGTACCTGTTATTGGCTTTGCTGTTATCTATTGTTTGTTTCAGACAAAAGATGGTTCTATTTTTCATGGAATAATTTTATTTATTTTTTATATTATTTTTATTTTTGATAGGATGGATATTCATTATTTTTTAATACTAATTGTATTGATATCTTTTTTATTAATCTATAATTCAATATGGAAAGAAAGGAGCAGAGAAAATTGAAATTATTAAGATTGTTTGAGCTTATATGGGCAGGTATTAAATTAAACTTCTTACAATTATCATGGAATTTTGAGCGCCTGCAGAATATAGGTTTTTTATTTTCCTTTATACATATTTTAAAAAGAATTTATAAAAAGAATGGACAGGATTTTTTACGGGCTATCAAAAGACACATAAATTTTTTTAATACCCACATATTTTTTTCCGCAGCGGTATTGGGCGTCATGATGAAACTTGAGGAAGAGATAAGCAATGAAAATCCTGAAACAAAAGAAAAAAACATAGAAGATACTAAAATTGGAATCATGGGGCCACTGGCTGCAATTGGCGATTCTTTATTTTGGTCCGGAATAAAACCTCTGGCATTACTGATAGGTGCAGGATTAATATATCTTTATAACTATGATACCAAGATTTTTTTAATAGCATCCTTTGTTTCTATTTTAATTTATAATATTCCCAGAGTTTTAATAAAATATTATTTATTATTTAAATCATATTTCCAATTTACAGAGTTATTTTTGCTTATTCAAAAAATTAGATTTCAGGATATAATGAAATCCATAAAATTTTTTGGAATGGGCATCCTTGGTATCGTGATGGCAGGATATTTCAATTTTAAAGAAACATCTGTAATATCTAGCAGATTATTAGACTCTATATTACTTCTATTTTTTTTCATTTTTATAGTTCGTGCAATAAGAAGCAAAGTTGCTGTTTCAACAATTTTTATTACAATTGTAGTTGGCTCTGTAATTTTTTCTTATATAATAATAAGATAGGTGTTAAAATGAGATATTCAAAAAAGATAAGACTTGTTAATCAATTAGGTATGCATTTAAAGGCAGCGGCTGCATTTGTAATGACTGCGGAAAAGTTTAAATCTGACATAAAAATAAAATATAATAATATTGTGGCGGATGGAAAATCAATAATGAGTGTTCTCGGGTTGGGTGCAACTTATAAGAGCAAAATAGAAATTATTGCAGAAGGAGTTGATGCAAGAGAAGCGATTATGAAATTAGAAGAATTGATAAAAAATAAATTTGGAGAAAAACAATGATGTACAAAGGACAACCGGCTTCGCCCGGTATTATTATAGGAAAGATATTTGTTATATCAAAAGATATAAAATTGCCGCAATCTGAAAAAATAAAGTCTTCAAATGTTGAAAATGAAATTTCACGTTTGAAACAAGCGATTGAAAAAACCAAACAGGATGTTTTATTGATTAAAGAAAAAATAATTTCTGATATCGGAAATAAAGATGCTGGAATTTTTGATGCATATATTTTGTTTCTTAATGATCGTTCATTTGTAGATAAAATTTCAAAAATAATAAAAGATGAAAATGTAAATGCCGAATATGCTCTAAATAAATTATTAGAAGATTATATAAAGTTATTTAATAACATTTCAAATAGTTATTTAAAAGAAAAAATTGTTGACATAAAGAGTTTATTTGAAAAAATAGTAAAAAATTTATCAGAAGAATCATCTGAATTATTTCCTAAAAAGGGTAAATGGGTAATAGTTGCACAGGAACTTTCACCTTCTGACACTGCAGAAATGGATAAAAAAAATATACTAGGATTTATTACAGAGACAGGTGGGGTTACCTCTCATACAGCCATAGTTGCAAGATCTCTTGAAATTCCAGCAGTTGTTGGGCTTAAAAATATAACACAGCAAGTTAAAAAAGGTGATCTGGTTATCATGGATGGAGAAAAGGGCATAGTAATTATCAATCCTGATACAAATACACTAGAAGCTTATAAAAAAGAACGTTTAAAATATCTTATAAAGATTAAAATGTTGAAAAAATTAAAAAAACTTGATGCGGTCACACTTGATAAACATAAAATAATTTTGAATTCAAATATTGAGTTCCCTGAAGAAGTTGCAGTTGCAAAAGAACATAATGCAGATGGAATAGGGTTGGTGCGAACAGAGTTCATTTATATAAACAGGACAAATTTACCAACAGAGGAGGAGCAATTTTTAATATATAAATCAATAGTTGAAAAAATGGCTCCAAAACCAGTTACCATAAGAACACTTGATATTGGCGGGGATAAATTTCTTCCATATTTTAAGATTTCGCCGGAACAGAATCCATTTCTTGGACTTCGGTCAATACGTCTATCTCTTTCAAATCCGAGTATTTTTAAAACACAGTTACGTGCAATTTTAAGAGCTTCTGCTTTTGGCAATGTGAGAATTATGTTCCCGATGATATCAACAGTTGAAGAGTTTATTGAGGCAAAAAATATTGTATATGAGGTAATGGAAGATTTAAAAAGAAAAAAAATAAGTTTTGATGAAAAAATAAATATCGGCATCATGGTAGAAGTTCCATCTGCTGTGATAATGGCGGATGAATTGGCAAAAAAGGCTGATTTTTTCAGTATAGGTACCAATGATTTAATACAATACACTCTTGCGGTTGATAGAGGCAATGCAAATGTTGCTGCATACTATAATCCTTTAAATCCCGCTGTTTTACGTATGATAAAAAAGACGGTGGAGAGTGCACATAAAAATTTTAAACACGTATCAGTATGCGGTGAAATGGCAGGCGAACCACACCTTGCATTTTTACTTCTTGGACTTGGAGTTGATGAGCTTTCTGTGAGTCCTGCATCAATACTTCAGGTTAAAAAATTAATCAGAAATATAAATTTCAGAGATGCATTTGAAGTTGCTGAAACAGTTTTAAAATTTGAAAAAACAGAAGAAATAAAAGAATTTATACTGACTAGGATAAAATCATATTTGTTGAATAAATAATATTTTAATGATTTTTTGAAATTGAAAATATAATTATAGATGATTAAAAAGGAGTATATATGAAAATAAGAAAAGCTGTTATTCCAGTTGCTGGATTGGGAACCAGATTTCTTCCATATACTAAAGCAATACCAAAAGAAATGTTGCCTATAATGGATTTACCTGTTATTCATTTTATTGTGGAGGAAGCTGTTAATTCAGGTATAAATGAAATATTGTTAATCACATCTAAGGATAAAAGATGCATAGAAGATTATTTTAGACCTAATAAAAAACTTGAAAATTTTCTTAAACTGAGAAATAAAAAAGAATGTTTACAACAGTTAAGAAGGGTACCGGATAATTTTAAATTATATTCAGTGATCCAGAAGGAACCAAAAGGTTTAGGGCACGCCATACTTCTTTCAGAGAAATTTGTTAATGGTGAATATTTTACTGTTTTTTTACCAGATGATTTGATTTTTTCTAAAAAACCTGTAATACAGCAAATGATGGATATTTTTACAAAATACAAAAAACCAGTAGTTGCCATTGAACAAATAGATAGAAAAAAAATTAGTTCTTATGGCATTATAAAACCAAAAAAAGTATGTAATGGTATTTATGATATTTTGGATATTATTGAAAAACCATCCGTAGAAGAAGCATTTTCTAATCTTGGAATTGTTGGTAGATATATTTTACCCCCTGAAATTTTTAAATATATAAGAAAACAGAAAACAAATATTAAAAAAGAAATACAGCTCACTGATTCTTTAAAAGAGTTGATAAATACAAATGGCATTTTAGGATATGAGTTTGAAGGAGTCAGATGTGATACTGGAGATAAGACAGAATATATACTTGCGATATTTAGATACGCATCAATTAAAAAAGAATTAACTAAAAAATTTAAAAAAGAAATAAAGAAAATATTTAAAATTTAAAAAATTCTATAAAATATATTCAATCAAAAACGGAGCAACAGGTGCAGACTATCATAATAATAGGTGGTGTGGCAGCTGGAATGAGTGCTGCTGCAGCTGCCAAAAGAGTCAACCCAAATACAAATATTATTGTTTTTGAAAAAGGTGAGCATATTTCTTATGGCTCGTGTGGTCTTCCTTATTATATAGGTGGAATTATACCAGATATAAATAAATTAATCATATTGGATTTAGAAAAGGCAAAATCTAAAAAAGGGATAGATGTCAGAACAAAATGTGAAGTAGTTTTTATAGACAAGAATAATAAAAAAATTCAAGTTAAAAACTTTAATAATTCAAAAATGGAAGAATACACTTATGATAAGTTAATAATTGCAACCGGTGCAACACCTGTCCGGCCAGAAATAAAAGGTATCCAGAATGATTTAGTATTTTATTTAAGAAATCTTGAAGATGGTATAAGATTAAAAAAGTTTATTTATGATAAGAGACCAAAAAGGGTTATAATAATAGGAGAAGGACATATTGCGCTTGAGATGGTAGAAAACTTTAAGTTATGTGGAATAAGTGAAATATATATGATTATTCATGGCTCGCATGTATGCTGGTGGCTGGATAGTGATATGGCAGAAATTATTGAAAGAAAACTAATAGAAGAAAATATAAAATTGATAAAAAATGCAAGGGTTGATTCAATAGAAAGACATGGACCGAATTTAGAAGTTAAAATTGGAGATGATAAAATAATAGCAGATTTTATTTTTGTAAGTCGTGGCATGAAACCAAATACACAACTTGCAAAAGAAGCTGGTTTAAAGCTAGGTATGCGTGGAGCCATAGAGGTTAATAATTTTATGGAAACAAGTCATCCTGATATTTATGCAGCCGGTGATTGTGCAACTGTTTATAATATTATAGAAAAAAAAGTTATATATATGCCACGTGGGACAACAGCCAATAAACAGGGTAGATATGCCGGTATGAATGCTGCAGGAAAAAAGACTGAATTTAAAGGAATAACTGCCTCCATGTCATTCAAAGTTTTTGATCTTGAAGTTTCAAGAGCTGGAATATGGGATGAGGAAGCACAGAAAAAAAATATTGAGTATAAATCAAAACTAATAAAATCAATAACACGTGCATCATATTACCCTGGCGGTGGAGAGATATTTATTAAACTAACTGCTGATTTAAAAACACATAAACTTCTGGGGGGGCAGATTATAGGAACAGAGGGCGTAGCAAAAAGAATGGATATAATCTCAACAGCCTTATATAATGAAATGACTGTTGATGAAATGCGGCATTTGGATTTTTGTTATTCACCACCATTTTGTCCTGTTTGGGAGCCAGTGCATGTGGCTATTAACGAATTATATAAAGTATTAAATAATTAATCAGGAATGTACTATGGCTGACACAATTATTTTAAACATAGATGACAAAGAAATCAAAGAGATGTTTAAAAAACATTTAAATGAAAATGATATGCCTGAACTTGATTCTATTCAATTTTCAATTATGGAAATAAATGATATAGATAAAAATGTAACAGTTGATATATATTTAAATAAAATGATCAAAGAAGATATTTTAATTTTTATAAAAAATTTAATTGAGAAAAAAATAGGTAGAAAAATAAAATTTATTTTTAAATTTAACGATGAAATAAAATTTTCAGATAGATTATCATCGTGCTGGAATTTTTTTTGCGAAGAAATGGATAATTTAAAAGCCTGGCTTGATCATACTGTTCCACTGGTTGCAGATAATAAAATTATCATCAGATGTGAAAGTTCTTTTATTTTTATGAAACTAAATGAACAGAAGATTATAAGTAAAATAAAACAGAAAATAAATGATTTTTTTGATGCGGATGTGGATATAGAAATTGAAGAAAATAAAAATGCGCCAGTGTTTTCAAATGTTGTTGTACAAAAAATAGAAAAAACAAATGATAATGATATTATAAGTAGTGAAATTTTAACCAATGAATTAATAAAAGGGCAGGTAACACCTGTTGAAGATATTGTAAAAGAAGGAAGATATATAGTTGAGGGCAGAATTTTTTATAACTCTAAAACTTTAATACGAGAATTAAAGAGAGAAAAAGATGGGTCTATTTATTATATGGTCTCTTTTTATATCACAAATGAAAAGGATACAATCAAAGTAATTGCATTTTTAAACGAAGGAGATGATTTTTTAAATAAAATAGAAAATATTAAATATGCAAGAATGTCAGTGAATGTTAAATACAGTGAAAAGGATGAGGAATTAGTTGCATATGTTAAAAAGATAAATAAATTACCAGAACCCAAAATTACTGATAGTGCTATTGAAAAGAGAGTTGAATTACATGCACACACCACTTTGAGTGCAATGGATTCTGTTTTATCAATAAAAGATTATATAGACACTGCAATCAATTGTGGTCATAAAGCTATTGCAATTACAGATCATGGTGTTGTTCATTCATTTCCCGAGGCATTTAATTATATAGATAAAAATAATTTAAAATTAATATTAGGGATGGAAGGATATCTAGTGGATAGTGAAGAAAAAAGTAAAAATAATCAACCTTTTCATATAATAATACTTGTTAAAAATTATAAAGGACTAAAAAATTTATATAAACTTGTATCAAATTCACATCTGAAATATTTTTATAAAAAACCAAGAATTTTAAGAAATGATTTACAAGAACACAGAGAAGGTCTTTGCCTTGGAACCGCATGTAATCAGGGAGAGTTATTCCGGGCGTTACTTCAGAAAAAATCAGATGAAGAGATTGCAAAAATTGTAGAATTTTATGATTATTTAGAGATTCAACCAAGA
>JAOAIN010000147.1 GCA_026414685.1 Candidatus Goldiibacteriota bacterium | reverse complement strand
ACATACTTCACTCCTGCGTCCAAATACTGTTTTGCTTTCTGTGCATCCGCAAAAGTACTAACTGTAAAAAGAAAAGAAACACAAACTAAAAGAGCAATAATTTTTAAAATTTTTAACTTCATAAATCCACACTCCTTTTTTTAAATTTATATAATATTTTATTTTTATTATGGCATTGATGGTAGTGCATCACCAGGCATTACACTTAAATCATCAGTTGGTAATGCAGATTCTGTTGAACCAGTATTACCAGTATTATCAGCAGGTAATGTTGGCTCTGCGCCAATATCAGCAGGTAATGCAGGTTCTGCGCCAGCATCTGTAGGTAAAACTGTTTCTGCGCCTGTATCAGTAGAAAGGCTCGGCTCTGTTCCAGCATCAGCGGGAATACCCAATTCTTCCAAAGTTGGTTCACCAGCGGATGGCAATGTTTGTTCTCCTGGTAATGTCGTCTCCATTTCACCAACAGGCATCTCTTCCCCTGGTATTTCTGTTAATGCCTCAGCTTGTGTTGTCTGTGCCTCTGGAAATTCTATTGCTTCTTGCTCCTGGGGAATACCCTCAAAACTCGGAGTAACCACTTCAGTTGATTCCTGTGGTATCAACGCCTCAGCAGAAACTTCTTCTGGCAAAGTTTCTTCTACTTTTTTAGTAACTTCTTTTTTTTCTTCAACTTTTTCTACTTTTGCAGTTACTTTTGGTTTTGACTTTTTTGGAGTCAACTTTTTACTTGCAAGAACTGTATCCTTTTTAGCTTTTTCAACATATTTATTTATTCTAATTTTTGGATATCTACTAGCAGGTATCATTTCTCCAACATTACCTTCATTTAAAAGCCAACTATCAACTATTTTTACAGCAGACATTCGCTGAAATGCCTGAACAACTTCAACCATTACTTTCCCGTATTTTCCCTCAACCATAAATCTATCCCCTGGTTTTACTCCATGAGCAGAACCCATATCTATATAAGAAAATTCTTTATAATCAGGATCTGCAACCCCTATAATTTTTGCCCCTATTTTAAAATCTGTTTTTGATTGTGTTTCAGCATATAAAGTAACAAATGAAATAATAAAAAAAACAACAAACAAAATTGTTAATTTATTAATTTTTTTCATTAATTCCTCCATAATCAAAGCATTCTTTTTAAACGTATTAAAAGTATATATTAATATTAAATTTTTGTCAACAATCTTTTTTATTTTTAAAAATTTTTTTTATATAAATAAAGGCTTTCAAAAATGCATTTTTTCTATGTGAAATTTTGTTTTTCTCTTTCAAGGTCATTTCTGCAAATGTTTTACCTTTTTTCGGAAAATAAAATACAGGATCATAACCAAAACCGTTCTTACCTCTGGGTTCAAAAGAAATATAACCATTTACTTTACCTATAACTAACTTTTCTTTACCATCAGGTAAAATTATGCAAACAGCAGTTTTAAAAGTTGCTTTTCTTTGTCTCCATGGAACATCATTTAATAATTTTAGTAATTTGTTATAGTTATCTTCATATGTACAACCTGGTCCAGCAAATCTAGATGAATAAACTCCTGGTGCCTTTGCCAAAAAATCAACTTCAAGACCAGTATCATCAGATAAAATAATTGCATCTTTTATGTATTTTCTTACGCTTCTTGCTTTTATTTTTGCATTATCTGCTATCGTAGTCCCTGTTTCTTTAATAGGTTTATTAAAATTAATATCTTGAAGTGTTAAAACTTTAAAATTTTTATCTTTAATTATCTCTTTTATTTCTTTTATTTTATGTTTATTATTAGTAGCTAAAACAATTTTTATCATATTATACCAAGAGTTTGTTTTTGTAATTTAATTAATTCTTTTATACCATTTTGAGCTAGTTTTAATAACTTTAACAATCTTTCCTGGTCAAAGGTTTTCTTTTCCGCTGTTGTTTGAATCTCAACATATTTATCATCGTCAGTCATAACCACATTCATATCAACCTCTGCGTTGGAATCTTCTTCATAATTTAAGTCAAGTATTTCAATATCATTCAATATACCAACAGAAACAGCAGCAACAAATCCTTTAATTGCATTTTCATTTATGTCTCCATTTTTTAGAAGTTTTTGTATTGCATCATATAAAGCAACAAAACAACCTGTTATTGCGGCTGTCCTTGTTCCACCATCCGCTTGTATAACATCAGCATCCAAAATTATTGTTTTTTCACCAAGTTTTGTCAAATCAATTACACTGCGCAAGGCTCTTCCTATTAAACGTTGAATTTCTTGGGACCTACCATTGATTTTTCCTTTTATAGAATCACGTAGTATCCGAACAGCTGTTGAGCGAGGAAGCATTGAGTATTCAGCTGTTACCCAGCCACTATTCTTGCCTTTTAAAAATGGTGGGACTTCATTAAGAACACTTGCATTGCATAATACCTTTGTATCTCCGAATTCAACCAATACAGAACCTTCTGCAAATTTTGTATAATTTCTAGTTATTGTAACTTTTCTTAATTCATCTGGTTTCCTACCATCATTTCTCATAAACCACCTACTTTTCAGAATATATCACCATAGAATCTTCTGTTTCATGAATACATACACTTTTAAGTTTTGGTTTTTTCACTGCCTTTTTTAATTCCAAAAAAATATATTTTGCAATATTCTCAGCTGAGGGATTATTTTTTTTAAAAAAAATTATATCTTCATTCAGATATTTATGATCTATTTTATCAATAACTTTTTTTAAGATATTTTTTAAAATTGAAAAATCAATAACAAGTCCATTTTTATCTATTTTTTTTGAAACAAATGTAACTGTAACCAAATAATTATGTCCATGTATATGTTCACATTTTCCTTTGTAGTTTCTCAAATTATGTGCCGCAGAGAAGTTATCGCGGATTTTAAGTTCATACATATTTTCACCTTTTTCTTAAATCTATTTTTTTAGCACTAATAATACTGTTTTTTAAAAACATCTTTGCTATTTTATTAAATTTGTCTGGTGTATCTGTAACATAAAATTCATGTTTTCTGTTATTTTTTCTTGAAGCAAGCATACCCGATGATTCAAGCATAGCCCTTATAGTTTTTGAAATCTCTATTGCTGAATCAATTATGTTAATCCCTAGCATTATTTTTTTTATCAGATTCTTTAATAAAGGATAATGTGTGCAACCGAGTAACAAGGTATCAATATTTTTTCCATTGAAATATTTAAGATATCTTCTTAATATAAGTTCTGTTTCTCTTTCTTCAAGCCATCCTTCTTCTACGAGTGGGACTAATAAAGGAGTTGCATATGAAAATATCTTTATATTTTTATCTTTCATTTTAATTATCTTTTCATATGCTTTACTCTCTATTGTAGCCTTAGTTCCTATAATTCCTATTCTTTTATTTCTTGTAATATCAATTGCTGCTCGTGCCCCTGCCTCAACAACACCTATAATATTTATTTTAAAATTTTTTCTAAGTTCATCAAGAGCAATTGCGGATGATGTGTTGCAGGCAACAACTATTATTTTTACATTCCTTTTTAATAAAAAAGAAACATTTTCAATTGAAAATCTTATTATTGTATCTTTTGTTTTTGAACCATAGGGAGCTCTGGCAGTATCTCCAAGATAGCAGATAGATTCATTTGGTAATTGTTTTATCAATTCTTTTACAACTGTAAGCCCCCCAACTCCTGAATCAAATACCCCGATTCTTTTATTATTCATCTATCATTTTACCTCTATCAATTCATAATCTTTGTTACCAAGTCCAATTTTTTCTCCATATTCAATCTGAATTTTCCAGTCAAGATTAGAATGAACCATTTTAAATTTATCTTCTTTTGAATATTTTAAATCATAATTTTTATCTTTAACATTCTCATTTATTACAGCAGAAGAATTAATAAGATCTGCGGATGCATGGTCAATTGCAACAGGATCAAAAGAAGCTAAAATACCAATATCGGGAACGAGATACTTATCAGTTGATGGCATGCAATCACATTCTGGTGTAATATTTATTAAAAAATTAAAAAAAACAATTTTTTGTTTTTTTATCTTCATAACAGCATATGCATATTCAACCATTTTTTCATTCATAATTCTAATATCAGAGTCCCAAAATGTATCTATAGCACTATACCTACAAGAAGCTATGCATTCACCACATCCAATACATTTTGAAGGATCATTTATAGCTTTCCCATTAACTATTTTTATTGCATCAAAATTACACCACAAAACACATTCACCACAACCAACGCAGTATTTTGATTTAAAATTAGGCGCACTTCCAGAATGTTGTTCCTGTTTTCCTGGTCTTGGAGCACAACCCATCCCTATATTTTTTATAGCACCACCCATGGCAGTTAACATATGTCCTTTACAATGAGTTACAACAATTATGGAGTTTGCCCAGTAGAAAGCAGAAGCGATTTTTGCTTTTTTAATATGTTGTAAATTTATCTCTTCTTCCACAAAATCCATTCCAGTTAAACCATCAGCAATAATTATAGGTGCATCAACAGTTGAAAAAGAAAAACCATGCCGCATAGCAAGATTTAGATGCTTCACAGCATTATTACGTTCACCCACATAAAGTGTATTTGTATCTGTTAAAAAAGGTTTCCCACCGCAAATTTTTATTCTATCAACGAGTACTCTATAAAAGATAGGAGAAATAAAAGATATATTACCAAGTTCTCCAAAATGTGCTTTTATAGCAACCATATCATTTTCTTTTATTATTCCACCTGCACCAACCTTATCAAATAATTTCACCAATCTATCAAGAATACTATCATCCATATTCTCTGCACCAAATTTTGTTAAATATACTTCTGATTTCAATTTATTAACCCTCAAGAAAAAGAAATTATTTATCTTTTAGAAGTTTATATTCAACGCTATCTACTAGAGCAAGCCAGCTTGCCTCAATAATATTCTCAGATACACCAACAGTTGTCCAGATATCCTTATTATCTGTGCTTTCAATAAGAACCCTGACTTTTGCCGCGGTTCCATCTGCACCATCTATAACGCGAACTTTGAAATCCACCAGACGCATATTTTTAATACCTGGATAAAATCTAATCAATGCTTTACGTAAAGCATTATCCAAAGCATTTACTGGACCATTTCCCTCTGCAGCTGTATGCTCCAGTATATCTTTCACTTTAATTTTAATAGTTGCTTCTGTGAATAATTCGCCGTTACGCTCTTCATTTATAACTCTTAATCCTTTTAATTCAAAAAATGGCTTATAATGAGATAAATTTTTTTTCAAAAAAATAAATAAAGAAGCATCAGCGGCTTCAAATTCATAACCTTCACTTTCAAGTTTTTTTATCTTTATTATTAAATCTTTTGTGGTTTGATCATTTTTATCAAGCTTAAAACCCATTTCTTTTGCTTTATAAATCAATGAACTAGTCCCAGCCTGATCCGTTATAAGTATCTTTCTACTGTTACCTATAATTTCTGGATTAATATGTTCATATGCCTTTTCTTCCTTTAGCATAGCATCTGCATGAACTCCCGCTTTATGGGCAAATGCATTTTTTCCCGTATAAGGCTGATTATCAGGTGGGATAATATTGGCTATTTCATAAATATAATGGGATACCTCTGTTAACTTTTTAAGTGAGCTTTCAGGTATCGTATCATAACCCATTTTTAAACTCAAAGCTGGAATGATAGAAATAAGATTTGCATTACCGCATCTTTCACCTAATCCATTTATTGTTCCCTGCACCATCACAAAACCATTTTTCACAGCAATTAATGAATTAGCAACTGCAAGTTCTGAATCGTTATGAGTATGTATTCCCAAGGGTGTTTTTATATTTTCAAAAACATCCCTGGTTATTATATCCATTTCCTGTGGCAGGGTTCCACCATTTGTATCGCACAAACATATAAAATCAGCCCCTGCCTGTTCGGCAATTTTAAGACACTTAATTGCATATTCAGAATTATCTTTATATCCATCAAAAAAATGCTCAGGATCATAAATAACGATTTTTTTATTATCCTTTAAATATTCTATGGATTCTTTTATTATTTTCAAATTTTCTTCTGGTGTTATATGCAAAACATTTTTAACATGTAAAATCCAAGTTTTTCCAAATATAGTAACCACTTCTGTGTCTGCCTCAAGTAAAGAATTTAAAACTGGATCATCTTTTACTTTATTTTTTGCTCTTCTTGTTGAGCCAAAAGCTACGATTTTTGCATTTTTTAATTTTAATTTTTTTACCCTTTTAAAATACTCAAAATCTTTTGTATTTACTCCTTTCATTGGCCAGCCGCCTTCAATAAAATCAACTCTTAGTTCGTCAAGTTTTTTTGTAATAAGTAATTTATCTTCAAGTGAAAAATTCACCCGAGCACTCTGAGCACCATCTCTTAAAGTGGTATCATAAATATAAATTTTTTTATTTTCCATTCAATAACACCTTATTTCAGAAAAATTTTAAGAATCAAATAAAAAATAGCCAGTATGATATAAATGACCGATAAAACTTTAATATGCCATTTTAAAGAAAATTCTTCTATTGTTTCTTTTTTTATGTTCTGTTTATCTGTATTTTGAATATTTTGTTGATTTCTGGTTTGTTCTGTCATTTAAATCACCACCTAACTATTTAAATTTTTTCACTTTTAATATTTCTTTTACCCAGATTAAAAGCATCATGTAACACTTTAACTGCGGTATTGACTTTATCCATGCGCACAACTACAGATATTTTTATCTCTGATGTTGAAATCATTTCAATGTTGATTTTTTTAGCAGCTAATGCTTTAAACATTTTTGAAGCAATCCCTGTATGAGTTCTCATCCCAACACCCACAACTGAAACTTTGCCAATTTTATCATCCATCAAATAACCTTTGGCTTTTATCTTTTTTACTATCACAGATAGTACTTTTTCAATCTTTTCCAAATCCTTTTTCAATATTGTAAATGAAATATCAGTTGTTCCCTTCTGACTTATATTCTGAACTATCATATCCACGTTTATATCTGCTTCTGCTATTTTAGTAAAAATAAAAGCGGCTATTCCTGGCCTATCAGGAACATTTAAAATTGTTATCTTTGCTTCATTTTTATTATAGGTTATACCACTCACAACGACTTTTTCCATTTTTCTGTCCTCCTTTTTAATTATTGTTCCTGGTTTATCTGTAAATGTCCCTCGTACATGTAAAACAATATTATAATTTTTTGCAAATTCAACACATCTATTATATAATACCTGTGCACCGCCACTTGCCATTTCAAGCATTTCATCATAACTTAGATAATCAATTTTACGTGCATCTTTTACAATTTCCGGATTAGTAGTCATAACACCTTCTACATCCTTTAAAAATTCACATACATCTGCATTTAACGTTTTGGCTAAAGCCACAGCTGTTAAGTCAGAACCACCGCGGCCAAGAGTTGTTATATCCTCATCTTCTGTAACTCCCTGAAAGCCAGCAACTACAGCGATATAATCTTTTGCAAGTGCTTTTTTTATCTTATTTACACCCTTTATCTTTAAAATTCTTGCACTTGTATATTTTTTATCGGTAATAATACCAACCTGGGCACCTGTGAATGAAATTGCTTTATAACCTTTGGAAATCAATGCCATGCTCATAAGTGCAATTGACTGTTGCTCTCCTGTTGCCATAAGCATATCAAGCTCTCTATCTGCTGGGTTTTTAGTTATTTTTTTAGCAAATTCAATTAAATTATCTGTGGTGTCACCAGGTGCAGATACAACTATCACCATTTTATTACCTTTTTTCTTTTCTTTGATGATTCTATCTGCGACATATAAAAATTTCTCAGGCGTGGCAAGTGAAGCACCACCATATTTCTGAACAATTAAAGCCATAAATATTCCTCCGAATATTAATATTTAATTTTTAATAAAAAAAGGAAATAACTCCCAGCCATTTTCAAATTTTAAATCAGAATTTTTTCCAATCTCGCGTTCACTCAATGTAGTAACTGTATTTTCAACTTCTTTTGTTGAATTATATATAAAAAAAGGAACTGGTTCATCTGTATGTGTCCTTGCCTCAATAGGTGTTGCATGATCGGATGTTATCATTAATTTAAAATCACCAAATTTTTTCATACCTTCAAATATAGGGCCTACAACTTCACTATCAAATAATTCTATGGCTTTAATTTTGCCTTGGATATCTCCATTATGTCCCATTTCATCTGTAGCCTCTATATGTAAATATACAAAATCCTTTTTCTTCAATGCTTTTAAAGCATATTCAACTTTGCCTTTAAAATTGGTGTCTATATAACCGGTAACGCCCGGAACATTTATTACCTCTAATCCCATGCATAGTCCTATTCCATTTACAAGATCAACTGCGGATATTACAGCACCTTCCATACCATATGTGTCTTTTAATTTAGGCAGTTCAAGTTTTTTACCTTGCCCCCATAACCATATCATATTTGCAGGCGGTTTTCCCTCAGCGCGTCTTTGAATATTTATTTCATGACCTTCTAATAATAATTGTGAATCTTTCATCATCTGAATCAAAAAAGAACTTTTAGTGCCTTTTGGAAAATGTTTCTCTATCTCTTGTCCATAAATATCATGTGGAGCAACAGCTTTAATATTTTCTCCGCCTTTCATAACCATTATATGTCTATAACTCTTTCCTGGATAAAATTTAACATCTTTGCTTCCTAGTTTATTATCTATAAGTTTAATCAATTCTTTGGCTTCCTTGGTTGTTATATGTCCTGCACTGTAATCCATCATTATTCCATCTTTTACATAAACCAGGTTACATCTAAATGCAACTTCATTTTGTTTTAATTCAATACCAAGATTTGCCGCTTCCATTGCAGCTCTTCCAGTATAATATTTATGCGGGTCATTGCCCAGTATTGCTAAATTGCCTACATCAGAACCAAAAGGCAATCCATCACAGAGTGGTTTTACCATTCCGCATATACTTTTTCTAAAAATAAAATCCATATTAGGTTTGTTTGCTGCCTCTAATGGTGTTTTATTTCCAATTTCAACTATAGGTCTATCTGCCATACCATCGGCTAAAAGAATTATATATTTCATGGGAATATCCTGAAAATTTTATATTTTAATAAAATATGATTTTTGAATCTATTTTTCTTCCTCCCCTTCTTCTGGGGTAGGTTTATCCTCTGGCAATCTTAAATCCTCCACATCTTCTTCTTGTTCTTTTGCTTTTTTCTTTGCCGCGAGTTGTTCTTCTGTTAATTCTGCTTCCTCTTCACTTACTTCTTCTCCTTCTTCGCCTTCCTCGGCCTTTTTCTTAAATTGGATATGATCTCTGAATGCAAGTCTGAGTTGCTTCAACTCTTCAAGTGCGTTTTTTGCATTTACATAATTTTTATCCTTTTCTAAAGCCATTTTATATGCTTTTGTTGCCTCATCAAATTCATTCAGTTTCTGATGAGCTTTACCCAGTGCATAATATGCTTCTTTAAAATCAGGATTTAAAAGTATTGCCTTTTTTAAATGTGCCTTGGCTTTTTCATAAAAACCATTCAATATTAAAGCATTACCGTAATTATAATGTGCACCTGGAAATTTATCATCCATTTTTATTGCTTCTTCAAATTGAGTTATCGCTTTTGCAAGTTTGCCCTGTTTTAAATAAACTATTCCAAGATTTGTCGCTGCTTCTGCGTATTTATTCTGTTCCTCCACTTCTATTGCTTTTTTAAAACTCTTAATTGCATAATCATATAAACCACTATCATAATAAATAAGCCCTGTTTCGTTATATAAAGGTGCAAAATTTGGTTCCTTTTTAGCAGCTTCTCTTAATAACAAAATACCATCATCAAATTTTTTCTGTTTTCTGTATATTTTTGCAAGATTCAATGAAGCACGGACAAAAGAATAGTCATCATTATTCAATTTCAAAACTTTTTCATATGCTTCTTCTGCTTTTTTTGTGTCATCTTTATATTTTATTTCATAAGCAACGCCAATATTATAATATGCTTCTGCGCAATTTGGGTCGGTATGAATTGCTTTTTTATAGTAAAAAATTGCATGGTCAACCTGTTTTAATGCAATATAAGCAAGCCCCAGTTTATTATACGATTTTACAAAATCAGGTTTCATTTTAATGGCTTTTTTGTAAAGTTTTACTGCATTTTTATAATCTCCAGCAAGATATAAATCATAAGCATCATTATAATAATCATAAGCATTTTTTGCATAGATGATGCATGTTAGAGTAAATATTAATATTACCATTATTATTTTTCTTCTCATTTTATCCTCCTATTGTTTTATTATTTTTATTATTTCATTAAAATCGGGCGCAACAACAGCAGGTTTGAATTCTACACTCTTTATTGCCCTGTCCGGATCCTTTAATCCATGACCCGTTAAAATACAAACAATTTTTATTTTTTTATCTTCAGGGAAATATTTCTTTCTTGCATATTTTATTAAACCCGCAACAGATGCAGCAGAAGCAGGTTCAACAAAAATTCCCTCTTCCTCTGCTAATAATTTATATGCCTGTATAATTTCTTCATCAGTTACAGTATCTATCACACCACCAGATTCATCTCGTGCCAAAACTGCCTGTTTCCAGCTGGCAGGATTCCCAATTCTAATTGCGGTTGCTATTGTTTCTGGCGTCTCAATTGGTTTTCCAAGAACAATTGGAGCAGCACCTGCTGCTTGAAACCCTAACATCTTTGGTAACTTTTTTGCTTTCCCTTTTTCTTTGTATTCTTTATAACCCTTCCAGTATGCTGTTATATTACCAGCATTTCCTACTGGTATGCAATGAAAATCAGGAGCATCACCTAAAACATCAACAATTTCAAATGCACCTGTTTTCTGTCCTTCAATCCTGAAAAAATTTAAAGAATTTACAAGTTCAATAGGATAATTTTCGCAAATTTTCTTTACCATTTCAAGGGCAACATCAAAATTTCCTTCCACAGCAATAACTTTAGCACCATGTATAAGTGCTTGGGACAATTTGCCAAGAGCTATATAACCATTTGGTATTATAACATAAGATTTAAGTCCTGCACGCATAGAATATGCAGCAGCAGATGCTGAAGTATTTCCTGTTGAAGCACATATTGTTGCCTTTACTCCTTTTTCAAGGGCTTTTGATATAGCAAGGGTCATCCCTCTATCCTTAAAAGAGCCGGTAGGATTCAAACCCTCATATTTACCATAAACTTCTACATTTTCACCTATCATTTTTTCAATATTATAAAATCTGATAAGTGGGGTATTTCCTTCAAGTAAGGTAATAATAGGCGTTTTATCTGTAACAGGTAAATATTCTCTATATCTTTCTATAACACCTTTGTAAACTTGCATTTTTCACCAAATATACTTAATAAATTATTATTTTACATTTTATACATTTTACATTCTATTCTTAAATTCAATCAATTACTCTATAAAAAACCGTTTTTTCCTTTACAATATTTTTCATCAGATCAATTTTTCTAATTGCTTTTGTAAAATTTTCTTCTATTGCTTCATAGGTCATAATAACAACAGGAACTTTTTCTGTAGAATGACGTGCCTTTTGTATCACTGATGCTATACTAATATTATTTTTCCCAAGGACACCGGATATTTTTGCAAGAACACCTGCTCTATCAACAACATTAAATCTAATATAATATTTACTTTTTATTTTTCCTATTGGACATATATTAATGATTTTTTTCTTGCTATTATCGCTGATATATTTTTTCCCATTAGCAATATTTCTAGCAATATATATAATATCAGATAAAACAGCAGAAGCTGTAGGCATCTGTCCTGCACCTTTACCATAAAACATCGTATTACCAACAGCATCACCTTTAACATAAATAGCGTTATATTCATAATTAACAGAAGCAATTAAATTACCCTTAGAAACTAAAACTGGATGAACACGCACATTTAATTCTTGATCTTCAATTGATGCAATTGCAAGTAATTTCATAACATAACCAAGTTCATCTGCAAATTGAATATCCATTGAATCTATTTTTTCAATCCCTTCCACATATACATCCTTTTCTTTAACTATTGTCCCAAAAGATAAATTAGAAAGGACTATAATTTTATGCATAGAATCATAACCACTTATATCAAGATATGGATCTGATTCTGCAAAACCTTT
>JAOAIN010000086.1 GCA_026414685.1 Candidatus Goldiibacteriota bacterium | reverse complement strand
ACCCATACTTTTGCATTTGTTTCAAGATCAAATAATTCCATATCAACCTGATAATATATAACTTTTTCTCCACCTTTTTCATCTTTTACAGATGTTATAACACCCTTCATCATAAAATCAGCAGCCAATTCTTGTTTGAATTTCTTTTTTGTTGCCTCTGATGCATATTCCTGCATATCTGTTCTCTCTTCTCTCATTTCTTCGCGTTCTTCTTTTGAAGCAACAAAAACAACTTCTCCAGAATTTGTAAGTTCTTTTTCTATGTCTTTCCTGAATACATCAATTTCAATATGCTCATCTGTTTTGTTTTTAATTGTTCCAACTATTACTCTTGGTTCTCTACCTGTTTTTTTAATATACTTTTTTAGCCATCCTCCATTTAACATATCATCTACTATTTGCTCTGCTACAAGCTGCGCATCCGCATCATTCCATCTGCCTGATAAATCCTTTATTGTGGAAGTATCAATTCTCTGGACAGTGGAACTACAACTAAATAAAACAAATAGAATAACTGCAATAATAAAACCTGATACAAAAAATTTTTTCATATAAACCTCCTTTTATATTATATGATTAAAATCTTATTCCTACTCCCATCTGAATACCAAGATCATTAAAATTATTTTTTGTTGCCCCCCATGCAGTTCCAAATGTTGATTCACTTTCTGCAAAAGTTACTATATAAACAGCTCCAAGATTTAAACAGATGCCGTTATTCAAAGCAAAATCAACCCCTGCCGCAGCAGTAGCACCAAAAATCATTGACTGTAGTGCTGTTCCTAAAAATACTATACCACCTGATAAATACGGAGTTACCGTTGTAGGTAAAAAATAAACATTCAAATGCATACCACCTGCAATTCCAGGAAAATATGCGCCAGTCCCAACACCTATTGCAAACATAGGATTTAAATTATAAGAAAATGTGACTCCTGCCATATATGGATAACCAAAATGTAAATTAAAAAGAGATGGTCGTAAATCTCGGGGATAATATGTCCTTTCCTCATTTACCTGGCTTGTTGTAATTAATTTCTGTTCCTTTTCTGTCATTTTTCCAGCAAAGACATAACTAACAGAAAAACAAAGAACAGCGATCAGAATCACTAAAAAAACTTTTTTCATTTTATCCTCCTTAAAAATATTTTTTAAAATATAACATAAATTTAAAATTCTGTGAAGTATATTTCACCTCCTCTTTCAAAATTTAATATTTATATAAAAATTAGACGCAAAGAGTAAAATTTAGTTTACACATCTGAAAAATAAATTTTATTATATTTTTTTAACATATATTTATAATCATATTCATATAATTTTTCCATTTTCGGTCTCTCCTGGCCATATTTTTTTATTTTCAAAATAAATTCTTTTGCTTTTTTATAATAACCAGGTTTATAAAGATATTTCTCAAGTTTAACATCTTGCATGAATTCTCTATTGCCACAAACATCCGTTGCAACACAATAACAACCAGAGCATATCGCCTGAACAAGAACGCAGGGCAAACCCTCCCAAAGTGATGTCAGTAAAAATAGGTCTATTGATTTTAAAAATTTTTCCGGCGCATCAATCCACCCAATAAATTTAACCCTATTCTGTATATTATTTTTCTGTAATATTTTTTTTATATTGTTAATATTTTTACCACTACCTGCAAAAATAAACTGTGTATCATCTGTCTCACGTATTACCAATTTTGCTATTTCAATAAATTCCATTGGGTTTTTTTGTTTTTTTAAATTTCCAATCATACCTATTGTAAAAAAATCAGGTCTTAACCCATATTTTCTCAAATATTCCTTTTTATTAACTTTTGCATTTTTAAATAATTGCATATCTATGCCTGGCTTTATAATTTCATATTTATCTTTATTTCCAACCCCTTTTTTCAAACCATATTCCATCACATCATAACCAACAGCAATCAGTTTAGAAGTTATAAATGAAAAAATCTTTTCTAAAAAAAGAAATAAATAATGTATAATAAAATTTTGATATTCATGAAAAGAAAATCCATGAACAGTATGTATTATTTTTTTTACACCAGCAAGATATGCTGCTTTTCTTCCCAGAATTCCGGCTTTTGATGAATGAGTATGAACAATATCTATTTTATTCTTTATAAAATAATCCCGCAATTCAAATAATGCAATTGTATCATAAAAAAGATTTATCGGATGAACCAAATTATCCATAAGTACCACATTAATACCTTTTTTACTCAGT
>JAOAIN010000256.1 GCA_026414685.1 Candidatus Goldiibacteriota bacterium | reverse complement strand
ATATACATATCAATTATAATTTTAAATCCTTTACCTAAAAAAACAAGTGCCATAACAAATAAATAAACTTTGCCTGCTCTTATTAAAATACTTTTTGTATCTTCTTTTCTTTCTTCTTTTAAACCTGTTGCCTCTTTGATGTCTTTTGGTATCCATAGAGCAGATATTAATCCTATACTAATAACTGCTGGTATTATATAAATTCCCAAATGTTTAAACAAAAAGAAAAAATCGGCATTATATGGTTCTCCTTTTAATTTTGCAATTGCAATAGTTGCAAGTGGTTCTCCTATTGGAGTTAGCGCTGCACCAAAACCAATTGAATAACAAGACAATACAACGAGTCTAATTTCACTTTTTCTATCAAATTTTAAGTGAGATATAACTTCTACAAGCAGTAAAGAAGCAATAATTGCAGTTATAACGCTTGAAAATAATCCAAGAACAATAACAAAGAAAAAGATAAAAAGTGGCAATCCAAGTAAATTTACAATTTTTTTAATATTATGCGCAATCTGTTGTTGAAATTTATTGAACAAAAAACCTGCTATTAAAACAGCAAGTGTTATTTTAATGGGTTCAATTAAACCTTCTTCTATAAGATGTAGAGACCATTGTTTTGTGACAGTAACAGCAAGCACCCCCATTAAAAAAAGAAATATTTCCAATTCTTCTTCTACTTTTTTTATCATAAAAGGCAAAATAAAAACAGCAAGTAATATTAAAAAAAGTTCTACTATGACCATATAATACTTACCTTCATTCAATATTCCTATAAAATGTCACACTCTGGACATTTGATAATGCCGCTGTTACTCCATCAACATCAACAACTCCTAAAACAATCAAAGTATTATTTGGAAAAGGAAATCCTTCTATTTGTTTTCTCTGTAATAAATTCATTGCATCATTTTTCACCCTGTCAGATGCAAAGGCAAATTCTCTCATATATATAATAAAACTTTTTTTCTCTTTATTTTCAAAAACAGGTCGTAACCACTCAGGAACTTTATTTTCAAAAATTGAAGTGCCTATTTTTTCTTCTGTTAATAAGGTTAAATCCTGTTCTATAAAACCCATATTATGTTTTTCAGCTATTTGTTTAAGTAATTTAAGAACTGTTTTTCTTTGATTATGATAGATAATGATTGAATCAGGCTCTGTTAAACAACATTTTTCTGCAAGTTGATCAAAAAAATCTAAAAATTCCTGTTCATTATTTAATTTTTTAGCCATGATTTTTTACCTCCTTTTTATTCAAATAATTATTTATTGCTTTAAATATTTCCATTGTGAAAAGTAAAACAAAAGATAAACAAGCAACTATTAACCACTCTTTAATAGAAACTGGTTGAATCCTTAAAAGTTGTTGCATAAAAGGTATTTGCATACTAATTATATGTATTCCTTGGGCTATTATTACACTGGCTACAAGAAAATAATTTTTACTAATTTTAACTCTAAAAGCAGATACAGTTTCAGAACGGCAGTTAAATACATGAACATTTTCCAAACATACCATTGCAAGTAATGTTATATTTCTTGCACTGAATGCATCCATGCCAATAGAAAGTAAATAATACCATATACCAAAAGAAGCAAAAGCCATTATAGCACCAGACAAAAGAACTTCTCTTATCATCAAAGAATTAAATATGCCTTCTTTGGGGCTTCTTGGTGGTTTTTTCATTGCACCTTCTTCTCCACCTTCAAATGCAAGAGCAGCTGCCTGCACACCATTGGTGACTAAATTTAACCATAAAAGTTGTATTGCAATTAAAGGCGGTTCTATGTGCCCCGTCCCAAAAAATTTGGCTGTAAAAATCATAGACATTAAAAATAATATTATTTCTGCACCACCAGTTGATATTAAAAGATAAATAACTTTTCTTACGTTATCATATGCAAACCTACCTTCTTCCACACCTGCAACAATTGATGCGAAATTATCATCAGTAACTATCATTGATGATGTATCTTTTGCAACATCTGTTCCACTGCCCATTGCAACGCCTATATTTGCCTTTTTCATTGCAGGAGCATCATTAACCCCATCGCCAGTAACTGCAACAAAATGACCTGCGCGTATTAATGAATCCACTATTTGTAATTTTTGAATAGGTGCAACTCTGGCAAAAACTCTTGATAAAGAGACTTTTTTAACAAATTCTGGATTATCAGGATTGCCTAGTTCTTCTAGTTGTTTACCAGTTACAACTTCATCCATAGAATTGCATATACCAAGTTCTTTTGCTATTGCAAAAGCAGTCACAGGATGATCGCCTGTTACCATAGATACAGTAATTCCTGCTTCTTTACATTTATTTACAGCATCAATTACTTCGGGTCTTAAAGGATCAATAAAACCTACTAAGCCATAAAAAATCATATCATTCAAACCATCTTCTCCAATTTTTTGTATCTCACCACCAGCAACAGCAAGAACTCTAAAACCTTTTTCAGCAAGGTTAAGTGCCTGTTTTTCAATTGTTTCTTTTGTTATTTTAACTTTTTCATTTTTTTCATTTACAGTCCATGAGCAAAATGATAATACAATTTCTACGGCTCCTTTTACTGCAGCATAATTTTTGCCATTTAATTTATAAAATTTTGCTGCATATTTTTTTTCTGACTCATAAGGAATTTCTAAAATAGTTTCATATTTATTTCTTTCTTTTTCAGAATCAAAACCAGCTTTATAACCTAAAGCTAAAAACGCAATATCCATTGCATCGCCAAAATAATTCCATTTATTATTTGTTTTGTGTAGTGCTCCCTCATTACATAAAATCCCAGATAATATTAAATTATAAACAACTTGATTATTATTTATATCAATTTTACTACCTTTGTTATCTTTAATTTCTCCTTCATTATTATATCCTTGACCAGATATATTTAAACTTTGTCCCCAAGGCAATATTATCTCTTTGGCTGTTTGTTGATTTACTGTCAATGTTCCTGTTTTATCACTTGCTATATATGTGCAACTTCCTAAACTCTCAACGGCTGTTAATTTTCTTACTATAACATTTCTTTTAAGCATTCTCTGTGTCGCAACAGATAGAGCAACTGTTAATGCAACAGGCAATCCTTCTGGTATTGCGGATACAGCAAGAGCAACAACTAAAAAGAAAACATCTTTAACAGGACTGCCTCTTCCAACAAGTATAAAAAAAACAACAGCACAACACGTAAGTATTACTATACTTATTTGTTTACTAAATTTTTCCATCCTTATTATAAGCGGTGTTTTTGTATCTACCTCTTCTGTGACTGTTTTGGCTATTTTTCCAACTTCTGTATTTATACCAGTTTCAACCACCACCCCTATTCCTCTACCTTTTGTAATTGTTGCACCGGCAAATAGCATATTTGATTTATCACTTGTTGGTGTGTTTTCAGATAAAATAGTCTCTTTTTTCAAGACAGCAACTGATTCACCAGTTAAAAAAGATTCATCAACTTCTAATGAGTTAACTTCTAATATTCTCAAATCTGCAGGAACTTTAAAACCAGATTCTACAAAAACAATATCACCGGGAACAAGTTCTGTTGAATCAACTTCTATTTTTTCTCCATCACGTAAAACAGTTGCACGGACTTTAATTATATTTTGTAATGCTGCTGCACTTTTTTCCGCCCTATATTCTTGGTAAGTTCCTATAACTGCATTTATTAGTAATACAAGAAAAATAAAAAAAGCATCTTTTGTATCTCCTATTAATAAAGAAACAACTCCAGCTGCAAGCAAAACATAAATTAAAGGACTTAAAAATTGTTTGAAAAATATTATAATTATTGAAGGTGGCTCTTTTGCTGGTAAAGTGTTTTTTCCATATTTTTTTTGTCGTATATTAACCTCAGATGTAGAAAGTC
>JAOAIN010000113.1 GCA_026414685.1 Candidatus Goldiibacteriota bacterium | reverse complement strand
CTGTTAGTTTTTTTCCACCAGAAACTTTTGTAATCTGCGCTTTTGTTTTATTTAAATATGTCTTTATCATAGTGTTGTCAGGTGCCAATTTCGCCGCTTTTGTAAAAATTTCAAGTGCATCTTCATATTTTCTGTTTACATAGAGTTCAACACCTTTTGAAAAATATTCCTTTAAATCACCTGTTAATTTTATCTTTTTATCTATCAATGCAAGATAATTTTTTGTATCTTTATAATTTATATCTACTTCTGCAACATTTTTAAAATTCTCATATGCAGCAACATATTCTCCCTTACTATAATATTCAACTCCTCTGTTATAATATTTATCCACTAATTTTTTTACAATAAAACCTTTTAATTGTTTTGCATCTTCGTAATCATCATTCCATTCAAAAGCTCTATCTAATTCTTCCAAGGCAGCATCATAATTACCTTCTTTATATAATGAAAATGCTTTATCAAAATATTCTTTTGCCCTTGCAAGCTCTTTTTTCTTGAATTCCTGTTCTATTATCTTTTTCACCTGTTCTTTCAATGCTTTTTCTCTTTCAATTTTCTGCTCTTCAAGTGTTAGACCGAAACTATAAGAAACAGAAAAACGAGACAATCCACCAAAATATTCATTGACAAGATAAGCGTAATCAATTGATAAACCAGAATATTTTATACCGCCACCAAAACAAACAGCATCACTATCATAACCAGCTCTTATTGATAATAAATCAAAACCTATAAATTCAATACCTGTTTTTATTTTTAAATTTTTATCTTCTGGCAAAACAACATCCGAAGTCATATGAATATTTACAGGTTTAATCTGTATTTTAAAAGCAACACCTGCAATATATTCACGTGGCAATTCTTCTTCTGTTGTTTTAAGTGTTAAAGATGGATTTAAGATATTTCTGGCGACCAACGCAGCAGAAATAAATTTAAAAGGTTCATATATCAAACCAATGTCTGCACCAAAACCATATGCATTCACATTTAATAAATTTAAACTTATCACATTCACCCCAATACCAATTATGCAAAGTTCGCTTAATTTATTTGCATATGCAATTGTTGCTTTGTATTGCTCATAATTTACTGTTGTAAGAGCAAAATCATAAGAATCATAGGTTTCTATATTTATAGTTCCTATCCTATATATAGCAACTCCTATTGCACCAAAATCAAGAATAGGATAAGCATACGAAATAGAATTATATAAAGTATCTGCAAGAAGCGGATAATGTAAAAATGAAATCTGTTGTCTTTCATTATTTTGTAAACCCGCAGGATTATAAAAACAAGCAGTTGAATCATCTGCAAGTGCAGAAAAAGCACCACCCATGGCAAGTGCTCTTGCTCCAGTGCCTATTGAAAATATTGACTCAGTCCCATAATCTCCTACCGCTGCATATGAACATAATGTTAATATAAAAAACAATAATAAAAATATGTTTTTTTTATTTTTTTGTTTTCTAAAACCTAAATTATAAATCCTAAATTTTAAATTATTAACTATTTTCCATAATTGATAATTGTATTTTCTCATCTTAACACCGCTATTTTCTTTATATATTTTACTCCATTAACTTCAAGAACACATATATAAATACCTGATTTAACTTTTTTGCCCCTATCATTTAAACCATCCCATGTATCTTCATAATGTAAACCAGCATTTTTTACAACATTTTTTATTATAATTTTCACAGGTTTACCTTCCAGATTAAATATTTTTATAGTAACCGTTGAAGTGGAAGAAAGATAATATTCAATATGTGTTTTTTCTATGTCTGGATTAAATGGATTCGGAAAATTATGATATGTTTTTTCTGAAAGTTCTGGTTCTTGAATTGATACTAATGATGTTTTCATATTTCCAAAATAATCACCTGCATCTGCTTGAACTGTTGCTGGCTGGTCTGTTACTATATCTTCTGGATTTTCAAGTTCTATCATAAAAGGAATTGCTGCATTTAAAGAAACATCAAAAGAAATTAAAAATTCAATAAAAGAAAACGCAGAAGCAGATAGCTTCTGCGATGCTGTGGAAAAGTCAATATATATTTTACCACTTGCAGTTGGAGTCAATGAAGCATAAATAACATCTCCAATTGTATTTCTTATCTTAATATTACTTAATACACTATTTGCATTTAAAAGATTGCCGTCTTTATTTTTCACAGTTATTGTTATACCTGTTATACCTATATCCAAATTGTTTTCATTTTTAAATTTTATTTTAAGTGCGTTTATGTTTTGTTGTCCCTTAACAATTGAAACAGGCATTAAATTTTCATGAGAAATTTTTATTATATTTGTACTTGCAATAACTGTTGTATAATCAGTTACCATTGGAAATGAATCAGGTAATTTGGCAGTTACTGTTATATAACCAAAAGGGTTATTATGGCTGTTTATATAAAAAGGATGATTTAAAGAAAGATTAAAACTCACTAAATCAGCATTGGAAGATATTTTACCTTTAAAATAAACCGTTACAGTGTTTGAAGCTGCAACAGACATAGGAGAATTAAATTCCATATAAAATGGATTACTGATTATAAGAGCACTTGCTGTTATTCCACCATAAAAATATGTGCCTGTTAAATCAGTAAATTCTAAAAAATCAAGGACACTTGCAGGTGCAAGAGTTATTCCTAAACTATCAAAAACAGTTATAGTTACCCCACTAACTAGAATATCAGAAGTTCCAGGACCTGCAGGATTAAATAATGAAAGAGACATAAATTTTACATTTTTCTGTCCCCTGCCAACTTGGTCAGGTATAAAACTTACTCCATCATGCCACACAAGTAAATCAGTTGCAGGTGCATTATATACACCGCATAAATCCGTCTGCCATGGAAGAGCAGGTGAATAATTAATTAAAACATTTTTATCCGGACCTTTATTTTTATCGTAAATTAATATACAGTCAGTAGTATCTATTAAAATTTTAAAGTTAGAACCTGTTGCAGTATTTAAAATATCAGCATAAACACTCACATAAGCATAAGAACCCGGCGAAATCAAAAACTGAGTTGTTGGTGTTAACTGTATATAATTTAAAAACGAAGTATCACTTGATGCAAGAGTTGTTCCATTTGCATCAACAAGATAAATTTTTTGAATAACTGAATTAAATGAAATGTCGTTATTAAAATTATCCTTTATTTTTATTTTAAATTGATTTAATACTGCTGAAGCAGTAAGAGAATTTGAATTATTTTCTATACGTAAAGCAAAAAGTCCGACTCGCTTTTGGCTTTTTGTAACTGCGGTTGGTAATATATCAATGAAATCAAGAGCATTAACAGATATTAGTTCATTTTCTATTGTAGCTATACCTGATTTCATTGGAAAAACATCGGGTATTTTATTTATAACCTGAATAAGTTCAAAACTATTTGCATCAACCGCATATATATCATTTGCACTTTCAAGATTTATTTTAAATTTATTTATTGTATACGTTGGTGCCATTTTCACTTTAACAGTCAAAGTCACAGGGGAAAAAGCAGGAACAATAACAGGTGCAGTCAGATTAACTGTAATTTTAGAAGAAGATAAAAAATTATTAATCCCATATACTATAGAACCATCCTGACTTGTTATCGCAAGTTCATTTATAACGTTCTGCGGATTAATAATCTGATTTAATTCGTTCTGAATATAAAAATTCATTCTTGTTATCATTATACTTGAAGTTTGCAAGTCACCAGAATTGGTAACTATTATATTCATAGTTTGAACATTTTCCTGATTGGTGCTCACATATAAAGGCATTGTATCAATATGATTTACTTTAAGCAAAGTTGCTTTTTTCTGTATAAGAGCAGATGATGACTCAAACGGATAAACATAACCTGTTTTTGCAACAACATTTACATTATTTCCCGAATAATAATCTAATACTTTTAAATTAGATGCGCTATCCAATGATAATTTGAAATTGTCTGCTTTATTTAAGGTATTTCCTGTGATATCAACGGTGCAATAAACTGTCTTACTCTCACCTGTTGTTAAAGTCAAAGGTATAGCAAAAGGGCAATAAACATAACCAGTAGAAGCAATATGTGTATTATTAACATAATCAATCGTAAGATCTGTCATTTTTATTCTCGTAATTGCTGAATTTGCCGCAATAATATTTGACAGTGAGTCCTTTACTGTAAAAGTTATTGCATTTAAAACAGCCGGCGAATAATCTGTAGGAGAAACATTTTCAAAATCCAAAGCAAAAACAAACACATCTGTTTGACCCGTGCTTACAGCAGGCGGCATCATATCAATAAAAGATATTTTAATTGCCAAAGATTGTTTTTTCTTAGTTATTATTTTTGTATTCATTGGAAATGTGCTTGGTGGCTCAGCATAAACAGGCACACTTGTCACAATATTATTTTCAGAATTTATACTTATATAAAAACGTACAGAAAAAGTAGCAGACGAACTGTCAATATATATATATCTTTCTTCAAAACTCTGTGGAAAAATATTAATAGGGTCAGAAGCCATGGAAATATAAATTTTATCGGAATAAAAATTCATAGATGTATTATATGTATTTCCATATCCATCAGAAATAATTATATTATTTAAAACAAAAAATGGATTTATCACACTTCCATATTCATCTTTAACAGTGAATGTTATACCTGTTATATTTTCATTGAAAGAACCTGTATTAGAAAATTTTAATGTCATCATCGGTATATTTTTTTGGTTCTCAGAAATTGCAAGCGGGGCAAGGTCTGTATGCAATACTTTTATTCCTGGGGGATTATAAATTGTGGCAACACCAGAGCGCATCGGGAAAGAATCCCCTATTGCTGCGTTTATCGTATAAATCCTGGCCCCTGAATTTTTATCCTCTACATAACAATCAATCCCCTGTTTTAAATCAAATTGTAAATATAATTGTGTTGTTGTTAATGATATATCAGTATATAAAGTAACACCTATATAAGAAGAAGGTGAAATAACTAAGGGTGTTATTGTGAGTGGAACATAAACAGTTGTTCCAGATGATGGCATATCTGTTTTGACACCATATAGAGATGCTCCTTTAACTTTAATATGAGAAATCACAGACGAAGGAACAATCCCTGCACCGATATTATCTTCAACAGTAATTGTTAATCCTTTGATAATAATATCAGAGTAACCAGATGGGTTGGGATTAATAAATTTAAAATATATTGCAGGAATATCTGCGTCTGCCTTATTCACAGTTACTGGTATTATTCCTTGATGATATATTAAAAGTGATTGGGAAATATTCTGGATTAATGCTAAAGATGTTCTCATAGGAAAACTGTATCCTGTATCAGCAGAAACATTGATGAGTTCATAACTGTTTGCATCCCTTGCTATTATACCTGATGCTGCTCTCAAACTAATCTTA
The DNA here is from genome assembly GCA_026414685.1 of Candidatus Goldiibacteriota bacterium. Lineage (GTDB taxonomy): Bacteria > Oederibacteriota > PGYV01 > PGYV01 > DSYL01 > DSYL01. The sequence goes on along the minus strand of JAOAIN010000113.1, from coordinate 2,470 downwards.
AAATCATTTGCGACCGCATCTGGATTGATGTTGCATACTACATAAACATCCTTTTTCTCTCCCACTTGTACTGTTATTGGCGTTGTTAAAGCAATTGATATAGAATCACCAAAATCAGGAATTGTGTAAACATCTCCATAAATTGTACCAGCAGTATCCTTTATATATAATCTTGATATTGCTGTTTTAGGAATTAAACTTAAATTTAAACTATTTTCTGTGTTTAATATCAATCGCGTGATTAAAACATTCGCACCATTTGGATTTCCCTGATTCACAAAACTTAATTTCATTGTAGTTATATTCTGCTGTCCCCTATTTACTGCTACAGGCATTAAATTCTGATATGATACTTTACACAGCGTTGCTTTTTCCTGTATTATCACAACAGATGTCCTCATCGGAAATGAATCACCATATATTGCCTGGGCTGTAATTGTGAGTCCTGAGTTTTTATCTCTAAAGGTGACATCAGAATCTATTTTTATATTTATTTGGAAATTGCCTGTAGAAATAGTATCAACTATGTCAACATATAATTTCACATCTGTTGTTTGAGAGACAGATAAAGAAACCGGCTTAATAAATGGCACATAAAAAGGAGAAACTGCAGATGGTATACCAGAATAAAATGCATATATGTTTTCTTCATCTCTTATCATTATCTTTTTCAGTGCTGTTGATGGATTTATTATTGTATTAGTATCATCTTCTACTGTTATTGTTATACCGGTTAATTGTATATCTGCGCTACCTATAACATTATAATTTGCAAGATGTAGTATCTCAGCAAATATGTTTGTCTGCCCGGTTGAAACTGTTGTTGGCATCACATCTGTATGCGCAATACCACCTGAAACCGGTCTTATCTGTATCAGAGCATTGCCTGAGCGCATCGGGAACACATCTGTTGGGTCCGCTTCCACAGTGAGTGTAACAGGTAGCGCCTGTATATGTGTTGCAGATGCAAGATTTAACTGAAAATTTGCAACATATGTATTATCTTTTAGATCAACAAAAACAGAAATATCTTTATATGAAGATGCAGATAAAGTTACATTTTGAGAAAATTGTAAATATATGCTGCTTCCAGAAGTTGGTATGGAAGTTGAAACAATATTTGTATTTCCATTACTGTCAATTATGTATATTTTATTTAAAACCGAATTCGGGATTATTCCAGTATTAGAAATATTTTCAACAGTCAATGTAACAGAATTCACTGAAACAGGTGCATCTGATGCATTTGCAAATCTTATAATAAATGGCTTTATCCCCTGCTGACCATTACTCACTGTCTGTGGCATTGTATTAATATGAAGTACTGTCATTTTATTGACTGATGTAATATTAATAGTGTCTGAGCGCATAGGAAATGTCCCAGGTGCCTTTGCAGTAACTGTTACATATAATAACTGATTTTCATCAATTGCACGCACATAAGAAGCAGAATATAAATCAATTTTAAGATTAGAAGCAGTTGCAAAAGATGCAATATTTACTTTTACAGAACATGTTATATTATTTCCTACTCCAGCCGGTATTGTAATGGGAGTTGCAAAATCAAAATATATATAAGGATTGCTGGTAATTGTAGATATTTCTCCATAAACAAAAGAAGTTTGTTTGTTTTCTATTTTAATTCTTGAAATTGCAGTGGCAGGTGAAATTGTATTGCCTGATGCATTTTCAACAGTTAAAGTTATGCCGGTTATTAAAATATCGCTTCCACCTGCGCCAACTGGATTTTCAAAGATAAAATCCATAACATGAACATTTGCATCTCCTTTATAAGCACTGCCAGAATTGGATGGGTTATATGATACATTTAAAGTATTTGCACGTTGTTCAATATTTAAAAGGCCAGTATGCATTGGGAATGAATCATTATTTGCTAGCACAGTTATTGTATTTCCTGTGTTGCTGTCCTTTGCAGTAATTGAAACACCTGCTAAAATACTTATCTTGAAAATATTATTCAAAGCCGGATCTGCAATATTTATTTTAACATTTACTGTTACAGAATTTGCAGTGCCATAATTTATCAAAATAGGAGAAGTAAGAATAAGGTCAAGTGATGCATTATTTGTTGTAACAGCAGAGTCAGCATAAATCAGCGTGGTATTACTGCTGTTTTCTATTTTTATTCTGCTTAAAACATTGTTTGCTGGAATAGGATTATTAAAATTATTTGAAAAATAAAATTTTATTTTTTCTATTGATACAATACCACCGGTATCATTTAAAAAATTAACAACCATGGAAGTAATATTTTGCTGACCTGCATTTGCTGATGCTGGCATAGTATCTATATGCCTCACCTTTACATCTGTTGCTGCATTTAAAATCTGTGCCGCGGATGTTTTCATCGGAAATAAATCACCAGAATCAGCAAGAACAGTAACTGGTATTATATGACTGTTTGCATCAACTGCATTTACATTAAGCGATGAATTTAAATTTAATTTTA
>JAOAIN010000088.1 GCA_026414685.1 Candidatus Goldiibacteriota bacterium | reverse complement strand
CTTCTGAGCAGCTAGAACAACATTATGCAATTCAATATTTTGCCCTGCTGCCAATTTTTCTATTGCTTCATTTGCATTTACACTTGTTTCATTTATTGATTTTATAGCCATTTGAAGTAACTGTCCAAAATCAAATTTTTCGGTAGCTGGTTGTTGTACTGGCGGTGTTAAAATTGATTCCGGTATGCCTATACCTTTTAAACCACCTATTCCTTCAATCCCGTTCAAATGATTTAAAGCCATTTATAAACTCCTTAATAGAAAATAATTATATATTTAAAATATCCAATGCTTTTGCCGCCATTTGTTTTGCGGAATTAATTGCTGTTACATTTGCTTCATATGCACGTGTTGCAGATATCATATCAACCATCTCCTGAACAATGTTCACATTTGGCATATGCACATAACCATTTTCATCAGCATCAGGATGTCCAGGATCATATACTAATCTTGCAGGAGATGGATCAGTAACTATTTGAGTAACACGAACACCTTGAAATTGATGAACCCTTTTTGCCTTATCTGAAAAAATTGCCGGAAAAATAAATCCTACCTGCTCACCTCTGGGTTCAAAAATAACTCTTTGTCTTTTATATGGGCCACCTTCCACAGTTCTTGTGGTATTTACATTTGCGATATTATTAGATATTACATCCATACGCAATCTTTCTGCAGTAAGACCAGATGCACTTATTTCAAAAACATTAAACAGTGCCATCTATTAGCGCCTCCCTTCTGTAATTACACTTATGAGTTCTTTAAATTTTAAAGATGTGAGTTGTGCAAGAGAAGAATAGTAAGCAGTATTCTCTGCCATTTTGGCCATTTCAAAATCAATGTCAACATTATTTTCATCGGTTCTTAAACTTGTCTCGGTTTTTGTGACAATTTCCGGATTTATATCATCAATTGTCAATTCAGGAACTATTGAAATATGATTTTTATGTGTTACTTTAAGAGGAAGGTAATTTGCTTCTTTAAATCCGAGAACCTGGGCAAGTTTATTCTGAAATACAACCTCTGAACGTTTAAAACCAGGAGTATCAACGTTGGCTATATTATTACTTATCATTTGGTGCTGAAGTGATGCAGCATTTAAAGATTTTTCTAGCACCTGAAAAATTTCACTTGAAAAAATACCTTGCAACATATAATAAAACTCCTGTTTGTTGATATTCTTTTTATATATTATTTTAAACCTTTAAAGTATCTTATATAATACTTAAATATGAATTTTTTGTCAACTATTTTTTTATATTTATTTAAAGAAACAATGTTTTATAATTAAAAAACTTATTTTTTAATCTTTTTGTAAAATTCTATATGATTTCCTAATAATAAAAGATTTAGTTCTTCAATTTTTTTTGCATTTTCTTTTTCAAAATGTATTAATTTATTCAATAATAAATTTGTTTTTTTAATTAAATCTTGAATATTATTGAAATTTTTTTTATTAATAATATTATAATTTTCTAAAAATTTTTCAATTTCTTGAATTTTAGTTAATAATTCCTGTTTTTTATCCTCAATCATCTGATATCTATCAAATTCTTTTTTTTCTATTAATACTTTCTGTTCGTTTACAATATTATAAATTTCTTGCAGGCAATTCAGTTTTTCTGTGAGTAATTGTTTAATGTCTTTTTCCATAAATCATTTACCGGATTCAATATTTTTAAATAGTTCCCTTAATTTTTGAATGTCTTTTACTGAGTTAAAATCAAAATTTAATTCAGAAACTACTTTTAAAATATTATTTATGAATTTTGTTTTTGAAATTTTTTCTTTTCTATTTGAATTAATTGAATTGACAATTTTATGTATTTTTTCATAAATACTTTTTTCTATTTTAATATAATTTTTTGGTTTTCTGTAAAAAGGAGAAGTAAGTGATTTAACCGGCCTGATTATTTTATGCTGCAATTTTTCTTGCTCTCTTTTTTCTTTTTCCATTTTAAGTTGTATTAAACGTTCTATCTGTATTTCTGCTTCTGTTTTTATTTTTTTTTCACTATCCATTTTTCACCTGAATTTTTTTATTTTTTAGAGTGGCAATCATATTATTTAAATCCATATTTACTCTATAATCTATTTGATGAAGGTTATTTATTTGAATTACAATTTTATCAACCATATTTTGATATTCTTCCACTTTTTTTGTAATATCCGAAATTATATTGAATAATAATTCACTATCAGTAGAATGATCATCGGTAAATTGTGTGATGTTGTTTATCAGTTTTTCAATATTTTTTACCTCTTTGACTATTTCAATAAATGTATCACCAGTATTATAAAATGTTTTAATATTTTCTTCAATACGCTCTGTGGTTTTTATCATTTCAATCACTTCTGATGTACGCAGCTGGATTTCTTGCAATATCTGTGTTATCT
>JAOAIN010000069.1 GCA_026414685.1 Candidatus Goldiibacteriota bacterium | reverse complement strand
TTGCAACTATTACAATTTTTCCTTTTTCATTTGCCTTGGTTATAAGCGTTTTCTGGGCGAAAGGTATTTTACTAAAACCAGCTTCCACTGCCAAGTCACCGCGTGCTACCATTATACCATCACAGAAATTCAGTATTTTATCTATCTGTTTTAAAGCTTCTGGTTTTTCAATCTTTGCAATTATAAGTGGATATGGTGTATTAATATATCTTTTTAATTTTATCAAATCATAAGCATCACGAACAAATGAAAGACAAATAACATCAACACCCATTTTTAAGCCAAATTTTAAATCCTTCATGTCTTTTTTAGTAAGTGCTGGGATAGGAAGTTTTACATTAGGTAGATTTACACCCTTTCTTGATTTAATTTCTCCCCCATTTATAACAACACAAATAATATCTTTATGCTTTATATCTTTCACTTTCAATTCAACAATACCATCGTTTATTAATATTTTTTGTCCTTTTTTTATATATTTATATAAACCATTTATATCAATATATATTTCTCTATCTTTTAAATTTTCTTTTGTATTTTTTATTATAATTTCATCGCCACGTTTCACATCAAACTCATGGGGAAGATTACCAATACGTATCTTAGGTCCTTGCAGATCCTGCATAATTGCTATTGGACGCTTTAATTTTTCTCTCGCTTTTTTTATATTTAAAATGACGTTAAGAAAAAAAGCATGATCGCCATGGGAGAAATTTAAACGAAATATATCAACTCCACTTTTTATTAACTTGTATATAGAAGTATAAGAAGATGTTGCAGGACCTATTGTTGCTATAATTTTTGTTTTTCTTATTTTTCTCATTATATTGTTTCTTTTATAACCCAGTTAATATAATCAAAATTTCCTTTTTCTACATCAAAAGCAATTATTTCAGGAACAGTATATGGATGTACTTTTTTAGTTTCATTTATAAGTTTATCTACCAAATTTTTTTTCGTTTTTATTACCAGTAAATATTCCTTTGCTTTTTCTTTTTTTCCCTTCCACCAGTAATGCGATTCAACATTTTTTATTATATTCACACATGCACATAATCTTTTATTCAGTAATATTTTTGCAATTTTATCCGCTGAATTTTTTTTATCGATGGTTATAAATACTACTGATATCTTCATAAAAAACCTCCGTGAAAGATTTCAAAATTTTCTGATCTTTCAAATTTTATATATCCTTAATCTCCAAATCTGAAGATCTATAAGATTTGAAAAAATTTGCCACCTGCCATAAATTTACGCTTCGTAAAAACTTAGAGTATTTAAAATTCGAAACCAGAGTAAAGTATATTTTACTATTTACGAACTATGTTTGAACTATTTTAGAACGTCTTTCATACAACATTTGCCATTTTATTACATAACTACCCTATCTCTACCTGCCTTTTTGGCCTTATAAACATTTTCATCCGCACGTTTAATTGTCTTATGTATATCTGACAATCCTGATTTTGTGGAAGCCACACCTATTGACATTGTAACTTTGATTGTCTTATTTTTATATTTTATTGATGCCTTTTTTACCATTTTTCTTATTTTTTCTGCTTTGTTATATGCCTCATCATCTATTTTTTCTCTTAAAAAAATTATCACCTCTTCACCACCGTATCTGCAGGCAATACCCTCTGGTAAAGACGCTTCTCTTATTATCTGGGCAATATTATGCAATACAATATCTCCAGCAGTATGACCGTATGTATCATTTATTTTTTTAAAATGATCAATATCACACATTAAAATTGAAAATTTATTACCAAGTTTCACATCTATGAGTCCATCTATTATTGAATTCATATATTGCCTGTTATATATTTTAAGTAATGGATCATAATGCGCTTTATGATGAAGACAGGTGAGCCAATGAGCAAACATACCCCATATCAACAATACACACATCAAAGGCATCATCAATTTTAATTTTCCAATGTAATTCACCTGCATATTACAATAAAAAACAATCAAAGCAAGACCAACTATTATACTTCCATAATTATGCTCTTCTTCTATATTGAAAAAAGAAAATAAAATTATAAGGAATAAAAGAAAGAGATTAATTGAAAAATTGTATTTATTAAAAAAAATAACAAATTCTGAAGAGGGTTTCAAAGGAAGCCACATTATGATGAACTGATATAAAATAATATTGGTAAAAAAAGCAGTCCATGAAATTGTATTTCCCGTGCTGTATGTCACATAGGAATTGGAAATAATAACAAGCATCAGATTAAGATTAAGCAGTGTCAGTAAAAATTTAAAAGCAAAATTCTCAGGAAGTTTTATTGATTTAGTATGTGGATTAATAAGTCCCATAATTTTTAAAGAAGAAGGCATATTTATATCAATGATAATAAAATTGATTATAAAAGCACTCAAAACAAAAGCAGATAAAAGCATTTTGAATTTATAGATTTTCGGATATGAAACAATAGCAACAAGAAAAACAATAAAAGATAACAAAAGCATTAATATTTTAAAATTTATTCTTTTATAAATAATGAACATACTGTCACGATAGAAAAACTGAAAAAATAATATTAAAATGAAAGAGACAACAACAAATTCAATTTTATATTTCCTTGAAAATAATAAAATATCTTTTAGCACTCTTTTATCTCCTTTTTAAATTTCATTAAAATTATTATATCATAAAATACTATTTTTTATCATCACAACTTACCTTATTCCAAAAGAGAAGAAAATGTTATTTTAAAAAATTGATTGATTACATTTTTTGAATAATTCATAGAGAAAAGTGTATGAAGCAAAAGTTGATTAACCAAACAGTTGATACGAAGGTAATAGAAGATAAAAGTATTTTAAGGGTATTTACGAAACCACTTAAAATATTTATACAAGAACCTTTTTAAGGCTAGTTAACAATTTATACTAAATCCGCCTTAATACAATCCACCTTGGGTAAAAAGTGAAAATATAAAAATCCTATCAATAAATGAATAATTTTAAATTTTACACTTTTTTTTACATAAATTAACCTTTTTAACAATTGACAAAACAATATAAAAGTTGATAAAATACAACAAACTATTTAATGGAGGGCTTACAGTGAACAGATATGGAATATTAAAAACACTGATGGTAATAATTATTGTTTTTGTTATTATTTTTGCTGGTTGTGGAGCAAAGAAAACAACAAAAGCATTACTAAAAGAAAAGGGATTGCTCTGCAGTTTTGAAGTTACTCCATCTGAAACAGCAATTGGTGATTTTGATTGGGAAACCAATGGGTTTGTAAAATTAGAACAATTCAAAAAATATGCAACCAATGGTAAACACTCAGCCCAGGCGATTTTCTCAATTCCTGCTGATTTTCTATCCACCACAAAAGCAGCACAGGTAACTGAATGGTTTGCAGGTATTACACTTTCCATTTCTACCTTAACGAGGTTAAAAGTCACTGACTGGAGTAAATATAAAAAATTCGGGGTTGATATATATGTCCCGGATACAAAGGATAGAGATCTCTTTATTAAATTTGTTGATAATTTTGGTAAAGAATATATAACAACAAAACAGATAAAAAATGGCAGAAACAAACTTGAAGTTATTCTGGATGAAGTAAAAGCAGCAAGAATAAATACAGAATCAATTGTTCTTTTATCATTGTATTTAAACACAGCAAAAGAAGAAAAAGATGTGATTTTATATATAGATAACGTCCGCCTCATACCATAAAAATTCTTATAATGAAAGACAATATAAAAATATTTTTTGAATTATTAAGAATAAGACAATGGATTAAAAATTTTCTTATTTATATTGCATTAATATTTACAAATAATCTTTTTAACTTTAATCTATTATTGAAAACAACCGTTGGTTTTATTCTTCTCTGTTTTGCCTCAAGCAGCATCTATATTTTTAATGATATTAAAGATGCCAAAGAAGACAGATATCATCCAATCAAAAAAAATAGACCAATAGCTTCTGGAAAAATCAAATCATCTTTTGCCATCTCAATTTCCCTCATTATGCTTTTAGTATCTTTGTTTGGTTCTTTTATAATTGAAAAAAATTTTTTTGTTATCATCCTTGTTTATATTCTGTTATCAGTTGCTTATACATTTAAGTTAAAAAATATTGTAATCCTTGATATACTGATTGTTGCTACAAATTATGTTTTAAGAGCTGTTTCAGGTGCGATTATTATAAACGTGGAAATTTCTCCATGGCTTTTAATCTGCACTTCTCTTCTTGCTCTTTTTGTAATACTTGCAAAAAGAAGATATGAGTTGAGTTTATCATCGGCAATAAAACATAGAAAAATTTTACAGGAATATTCAATACCTTTACTTGATGAAATGATTTCAGTAACAACGGCATCCACCATATCAGCATATGCGCTGTATACATTTACTTCTGAAACAGCATTAAAACACAATTATTTATTACTCACTATGCCTTTTGTCTTATATGGCATTTTCAGATATCTATATCTGATACACAAAAAAAATCTTGGTGGAAATCCTGAATATATATTTACAAAAGACATTCCAACAATAATAAACATAATCCTTTGGATTCTTTCCATAATAATTATAGTTTATTTCGTAAAATGATAACCACAGTAAATTTAAATTCAACAATAGATATTGTGATTCCACTTCCTGATTTAAAACTTTCAAGTGTTACAAGAACTCCCTGGATTGCAGCATATCCAGGCGGAAAAGGAACTAATGTAGCACGTGCCCTTGCAAATCTTGGAAGTCATGTTGTTTCTACTGGTTTTTGTGGTTCTAATGATTTTGAATCAATGAAAAGCTTTCTTGAGCAATACATGGTAAAATCAGATTTTATTAAAGTAAGTGGCTCAAACCGCCCCTGTATTATAATAACCGAAACTATAAAAAAAAGAGAAACAATAATAAACAGCGAATCATCTTTTAAAATAACTAAAAATGCAATAATAAAATTTCTAAATAAATTAAATAACCTTTCAAAAAATTCAAAAATAATTATATTTTCAGGCAGTTTACCTTTATCCTTACCTGTTGATTTTTATTTTCATGCTATAAAATCCTGTAATAAAAATTGTTTCATCATTCTGGATACTTCTGCCAAATATTTGAGATATGGAATAAAAGCAGGTCCATCTTTAATAAAACAGAATTTAGATGAACTACAATCTGCCTTTAATGTTCGGTTAAATACAAAAACAAAAATAAAAAAATTCTGTTTTAATTTACTTGATAAATACAAATTAAAAGCAGTTATTGTCACACTTCATCAAAAAGGCGCTATACTTTTTGAAAATAATAATTCTTATTTTTTCCCCTCAATAAAAATAAAAAATGCCATTTCCCCAGTAGGAAGCGGAGACGCATTCACAGCAGGCCTTGCTTTTGGGATAGAATCATGGAATAATATAAAAGAATCAATAAAATTTGCTATTTCTTGTGCAACTGCAAATTTACAACATTTTGGTTCATGTTTTTTTACAGCTGCAGAAGCACGCTCTTATATCAAAAAAGTAAAAATTTTAAATTATTAAATCTGTATTTTTCCCTTTATTTAAAATAAAAAAATACCACTACTTTTTTTGAATATATGTTTTTTCCACAGAAATAACATACTAATCAATTTATAACTGTTTAAATATAAATCTACCAGTATCATCAATATATTTTGTATGTATATTTTTTCTGAATGTTTATCATAACCTTTATTCTAATTTTTTTACCGGTTAATTGTTAAGCAAGACTATAAGGTATTCTTTTAAAATTAATGATACCTTTTCGTGTGTTGTTTACGGAGTTGTTCTAATATTTTTTTTAGATCTTAACTTTGGTTTAGATTTTAGTCATGGTGTATTTGTTGAAATAGAGTAAAAGTTAGAATAGGAATGTTAGCAAGAAAGTAAATATTTTTTGTTTGAGGAGACATTGCTCTTATTTTATTTATTTCAATATATAAGAGTCATCCATTCACGTTTTTTATCTCTGGTTTTACTTTATTTAGTATCATTCATTTTCCATAAAAAATAATTATTATTAAGTGTTTGAACATGTTTTTATACTTTTACAAAAACTATTCTTCATTTAGCAATTTTTTCACCAATTCAGCACAGTTATCCTCTGTATATACATCTATTCCTTCCTTTAATAATGCCGCTGTTAAAATACCATTTCCATCAATAAGTTTTCCAGAAAAAGAACCATCAAAAATTTTACCCATACCACATGTTGGACTTTTTGTTTTTAATATGGCTGTTTTTATTCCTAGTTTTTTCACAGTCGCAACAACATATAAAACACCGGTTATGGTTTCATCCGTTACATCTTTACCTGTGATATCCATAACTTTTGCAAATCCATTTATCACATCATCCGCACTACCACCAACTATCTCTGCTGGCTCTCTTGGAACACTTCTGCCACCTAAAACTTCTGGACAAAGAGGTAGTGCCTTTCTTTGACTTACCAATTTTTGTAATTTTTCATTCTCTATTATACAACCATCATGTCTGCAATTTACTCCACATAAACATGCACTTATTAAAATCATATTTACCTCAATTCATTTTTTAAATTCATTGAATATATTTATTCGTTATTGGCATTCTCCTGTCTTTTCCAAATGCTTTTGGAGTAATTTTTACTCCTGGTGGTGATTGTCGCCTCTTATATTCACTTAAATCAATCATTCTTATTACCTTCTTTAAGATTTCTCTGCCATATTTATTTTTCAAATCAGTATATGTTTTATCTTTTTCTATGTAATCTTCTATTATTCTATCAAGCAATTCATAGGGCGGCAATGTATCCTGGTCTTTTTGATTATATTTCAATTCAGCTGTTGGTGCTTTTTTCAAAATATTCTCTGGTATTCTATCATAACCAGCTTTTTTATTTATCAACCGTGCTATTTCATATACCAGCGTTTTTGGAACATCTTTTAACACAGCAAAACCACCAGCCATATCCCCATACAAAGTTGCATAACCTGTTGACATTTCACTTTTATTTCCTGTGGTCAAAACAAGATAATTAAATTTATTTGAAAAAGCCATCAGTATATTTCCCCTTATCCTTGCTTGTAAATTTTCTTCTGTTATATCGGGTTCTGTTCCTTTAAAAAATTCTTTAAGTTCATTTAAATATAAATCAAATATATTTTGAATTGATATAACTGTTAAATCAGCACCTAAATTTTCGCTGAGTTTCTTTGCATCATCAAATGACATTTTTGAAGTATACTTTGTTGGCATAAAAATAAGTTTGACATTTTCTTTGCCTAGTATATCAACCGCAATGGTGGCAACCAACGCAGAATCAATACCACCACTTAAACCAATAACAACTTTTTTAAATCCATTTTTTTTGATATAGTCAAGAGTCCCAAGTTTCAGAGCTTCATAAATTTCTTCAACTTTTGATAATGGATTATATTCCATAATAATATTTTTATTTTCTCCATCAAGTTCAAAAATTATGTTATCTTCTTTGAATTGAACACCTTGCAATATAACATTGCCTTTTTTATTCATAACAAAAGAATGACCATCAAAAACAAGTTCATCCTGACCACCTATCATATTGCAAAATAAAATGCCTGCTTCATAATTAATCGCTTGTTTTTTGAAAATTTTAATACGTTCTTTCCATTTTTGCATATAATAAGGAGACGCACTAATATTTATAATATAATTTATTCTTTTTTTTATTTTTTTAAGATATAAATTTTCAACCCATAAATCCTCACAAACTGTCAATGCAAATTTTTTATTGCCTATACCAACAATTACATTTTTATCTCCTGACTCAAAATATCTTTTTTCGTCAAAAACACTGTAATTGGGAAGATAAATTTTATAATAAATATTTTTTATTTTTCCATTCTGCAGGAAAGCCGCAGAATTGTATCTCTTTTTATCTTTTTTACATACAAAACCAACAACAGCAGATATATTTTTTGTGTAATTAGCTATTTTTTTTAAAGCGCTGATATTACTTTTAATAAAATTATCTTTCAGTAACAAATCTTCTGGTGGATAACCTGTAATTGCGAGTTCAGGGAAAATTATCAAATCACATTCATTATCCCTAGCTTCTTTAATCAAATTGATTATTTTTTTTGTATTACCATCTATGTCACCAACAGTTGTATTTATCTGTGCTATAAAACATTTGATTTTATCTTTCATTTATTATTCTTTTAACCTCTCGTTTTAATATTTTACCAGTTCCTGTGAGTGGTAGTTCTTTCCAGAATTCAAATCTGTGTGGAATTTTATAATTTGCAAGGTGTTCTTTACAGAATTTTCTTAATTCCTGATCTGTTGCAGACATACCTTCTTTTAATAAAATAACACCTATTGGTATCTCTCCATGTGCTTCATCTTTTTTTCCAACAACAACTGCCCCCTGGACAGCTGGATGCTTGTATAATACTTCTTCTACTTCCCTGGGATATAAATTCATTCCGTTTACTATTATTAAATCCTTTTTTCTGTCAACAATATATATATAACCATCTTCATCAATTTTACCTAAATCTCCAGTATACAGCCATCCATTTTTTATAGTCATACTAGTTTCCACTTCTCTATTATAATACCCTTTCATCACATTTGGGCCTTTTACAACTATTTCTCCTACTTCTCCAGGTTTTAAAAAATTTCCTTCTTCATCCGCTATTTTAACTTCCACGCCTGGAATTGGTGGACCAACAGATCCTGGTTTCCTAACTCCATCAAGTGGATTAACAGAAACAACAGGTGAGGCTTCTGATAAACCGTATCCCTCACACAGTGGAATTTTAAACCTTTCTTCAAAACGTCTTAAAACCTCTCCGGCAAGTGGAGCTGCTCCTGATATGCATACCCTTACCGGGTTCAACCACAATAACCAACTTGGAATTTTTTTATTAGATAATACATTGTAAACCTGAGGAATTGCAACAAATAAAGTTATTCTATCAAATAATATTGCTTTTAATATTTTTGAAAAAGGTTGAATGGATTTTATCACTGTGAGATTGCACTGACAGTAAAGTGGTATCAACACACACACCGTAAAACTAAAAGAATGAAACATTGGGAGAAAAATAATAAATCTATCATTTTCATTAATATGTATGGCTTTGACACTTGATTTTACATTTGATATTAAATTTTTATGAGTCAGCATTGCACCTTTTGGAAATCCGGTTGTACCAGAAGTATATATTAAAACCGCCACTTCTTCTTCATCAACATCAACAAACGGTATATTTAATTTTCCTTTGCTTTTAACAGTATCATAATCAATATTTTTAATATTAGGAAGATTGCCTAAACTTATAATATTTTCAAGTGACTGAACCTTATTATAATTAAAATCTTTTAGTGTGATATTGAAATCTGTTGAAGTAATTAATATTTTAGCTGAACAATCATTTAATATATAAATTATTTCATCCTGACGTAAAAAAGTATTAAGAGGAACAACTATTGCACCAAGACACAAAATGGCAAAATATGAGACAACAAATTCTATGCTGTTATTCAATAAAATTGCAACCTTATCACCTTTTTTTACGCCAAGTTCTTTAAGACCATATGAAAGACAGGCAACCTCATCATAAAATTTTTTAAAAGTAATCTTTTTTTTGTCCATTTTCATATACATTTTATTGGGATTTTGTTCTTTTGACCTTATCATGACTTCTATAAGATTCATAAAATCCTCCTAAAAAATATATATTATCAAAATAATTATTAAACACTTTTTATCATAAGTCAATAAAATCTAAATTTGAATCCTGATTTTACATCTTAATATCATTCAAATTTGTCTCAATTATTTTTATATATTCATTATTTGTGAGAATCTCATTACATAATTCACACATAAATGTATACTTTTTCTCTTCATTAAGTATCGTATTTTTCATATTCAGAATCTTTCTTAAACCTGCGGCTCCTTCATTGGCAAGCACTCTGAATATTTTATTATTGCGTGCTTTTTCTATTATTTTAATAAGAGACTCTTTATTTAAATCCCCTATTATCAGATAATCAGGAAAACAGTTACCATTACATGAGCAGACACGCACTTTGAAGTCAGGTTCTATCCATAAATAACCAACTCCATGGGGGCCAAGGCAAGCCGGCGTTTTTTCAATTATTTTCATTTCCACCTCAAAATCTTTAAGTTCTTGCCAGGTAGGTCGTGTAGGTTTCCAGATACCATATTTAATTTTATACCTTTCTATGAAAATAGATTTTTTTTCTTTATTTATATAAATATCTTTTATTCCCTTTTGCATAAGGTGATTAATAAGTTTATCATATAGTTTAAATATTTCTTCTCTATCATAATAACATGAACCTATTGTGAGTGTTGATAATTTAAAAAACTTTTTGTAAATAATAATAAAATCTGCCACCTGTGAAATCGGTATTATACTATTATGATACGGATCAATTGAAATTCTGAATCCAGATCTGTAATCCACATTTTTCAACTCTTTAAAGAAGTTTTCTGTCTTCACCATATCTACTGCAATATAACAATTTGTGGGCGGTTTGTTTACACGCATTGCAAGTTTTCTTGCATGTGGGATTATGTTTATCATGAATTCAGGATACATTGTTATTTCTCCACCAGTTATCTGAATAGAATTAAGCCCTATTTTTTTAGCTTCATATAAAATGGATATTGCCTTTTTATAATCCATATAAATGGATAAATCCCTATTCATAAAATCATTATTGCAATGCCTACATAAACATGTGCAATTAAAAGTAGGCACAAAAACAATACCTCGTGGTGTGTAGGAATTTGATAAGCTTATATATGATTTTAATCTTGTTTCCATTTATAAAATTTATACTTTTTCATAAGGATCAAAAAGTTTTTTATATTCATCAATTATAAATCTATCCGTCATGGATGCAATATAATCACAGATAACCCTTTTTAAAGAATCTTTTCCTATCCTTTTTGTAATCTCTGGTGGAAGAATTGAAACTTTTAAATATCTTTTTCTATTATCTTGCTGAATTCCTCTTTTAAGATAAATTTCAAACAAATCCTGGATGATTTTTTCCGCTTTATGTTCCATTCTTATTATCTTGTAGTGTTTATAAAAATTCTTGTATAGAAAATCTTTCAAATCTTTATGCATCTCTTTCATTGCTGGAGTAAATTCAACAATAGAATGTTTAAAATTTCTTACATCGTCTATTGTTTTTATTGAATACTTTTTTAAATTTTCAGTAGTTCCTTGGATAAGATCAGATATTTGAAGATTGATAAGAGTCCTTGTTATATTATATTTCTGCATATCTTTACTCAAACTATTGAATTTATTGCTATCAATATATTTTGCTATTTCATTCCATATTTTTGTCTTTTTTAAAGATTCTATTGAAAGAATGTCAGACGTGATTCCATCATCTATATCATGCGAATTATACGCTATTTCATCTGCAACATTTACTATTTGCGCTTCAAGTGTAGGTGATTTTTTAGGTTCATACTCTTTTATATATGGATTATCATAATCTGTTTTATGTTTGATAATACCTTCTCTTGTTTCCCACGAAAGATTTAAACCTGGGAAATCAGGATATTTTTCTTCCAATTCTTCAAGCACTCGCAAACTCTGAACATTATGTTCAAATCCGCCTTCATCCTTCATCAATTTATTCAGAGTATCCTCTCCTGAATGCCCAAAAGGGGTGTGTCCGATATCATGGGCTAGCGCTATTGCTTCTGTCAATTCTTCATTCAATTTTAATGTTTTTGCAAGAGTTCTTGATATCTGAACAACTTCAGAAGTATGAGTAAGACGCGTTCTATAATAATCTCCCTCCAGATTTACAAATACCTGGGTCTTGTATTCAAGCCGTCTGTATGCTGTTGAATGAATTATTCTGTCCCTATCACGTTGATAGCATGTCCTGAATTCATGTTCTTCTTCCTTATATTTTCTTCCCCTTGAGTATTTACTTTTCATAGCATACGGTGCAAGATTTTTTTCTTCCATCTCTTCTAACATTTTTCTGGTTAATTTATAGTTATCCATAAGCAAGAATCCTTTGCTATGTTTTATTATCGGGAAAAACTTGGTTAAAAAACATTTCGGTTATTTTTGCGCTGTATCCCTTTTTCATTATTGACTTTTTCATCTGATTTATCACATCAAAAAATAATTTATTTTTAATTTCAGAATTTGTTATCTTTTCTATTGATCTTAACCTCTCGGAAAAAAGGGTTTTCAACGCCTCCAAAAATCTCAATGTTATTTTTTCTTCTGCAATCTTACTTTCTTCTAAAGATTTATTTTCTCCTATATTGATGAGTTCAACATTGGCAATTATTCTTGATATATTTAGTACACCACTGGGTAAGGGATTACCATTTTTATCATACATGGAACGTCTTAAAATTTCAGGATAGTTATCGGCTACAACATTGATGGTTTTTGAAAATACTGATTCCACATCTTTCTTATTCAATCTAGTTGATAACAGGGTGGACAAAACAAACTGCGATTCTTCAAATAGCTGCAGCATAATAATCTTCTCATTGTGGTTTAGAATTTTTTCTGTATCCGAAATATTTGAACTGGTTGAAGCATTAAGTTTTTGTAACAGCGCTTCTTTCTTTTTCTGTCTTTCTTCTTCCAATTCTTTTCTTAATTCTTCTTTCAATTTCTCCCTTAATTCTTTTTCTTTTTGTTCTAATGATTCCTGTAAGGATTTTTCAGCCTCTTTTATTTTATTTATGAGCTGTTCTTTTTCTTTTTCCTCATTTTCTCTCTGTTTTCTTAATTCTTCTTCATATAGACTCAATGCTTTAATTTTTTTTATAACTTCCGATTTCCTTTGTTTTTCCCTTTCTTCAACCTCTCTTCTTATTTTCTCTTCTATTTCCTTTTGTAATCTCTCTCTAGTTTCTTGTTCTATTTTCCTCCTTATCTCATCTTCTATTTTTTTCTTCATCTCTTCAATGCTTATTGCTTTTTCAACCTCAATATTCATTGCCATTTCAACTTCTTTTTGCACCTGCGCTTCTATTCCATCTACCATTTCTTTTTCCATTACGTCCTTTACCTGTTCTGCCAAAACATCTTTTAATTCCTGATGTACTTCATCTTCCAATTCTTTCTTCCGTCTTCTGCGTTCTTCTTCAAACTCTTTTAACAACCGTTCTTCTTCTTCTGTTAATTTATTCTCCTCTGTCATGATTTTTCCTTTAATCACCCTTTTTAAAAATTGTATCTTATATTATATTTTAAAAATATTTAATAATTTCTTATCTTCGGTTTGAATTAAATAAAAATAATTTATTTTTTATTAATTTAACATATTATCATAAAGGTGTCAATGACAGGGGAAAATTATATTTCACATCATTATTCTGATAACTTTATCATCATGCCTGTTTTCTTTGCTCTCTGTAAAGCAACATCAAGTAAATAAAATAAAATTATTATATAAATAATACAGAGGCCAAATCCTTTTAAAAGTATATTATTAAATACTGGCTTAAATCCATAACCGGTTCTAAAATACTCAAGAAAATAAGTAACAGGTATAAAACCTGCAATAATTCGTATAAAATCTGGTAACATACTTACAGGATAATAGATACCGCATATGAGCATTATTAGTGTGCTTATCATCCATACAATTTCCATTATCCTTTGACCAAAATAAAGTATGACAAAAATAACACTCATACCAATTACCAGAGCACTTAAAAGAATGCCTGTTATAGATACAATAACAATTTTTATATTGGGCAAATAAAAATGAAAAACCCACATAGAAAATAAACCAAGTAAAAAAAGAACTATAATACCCCTTATAATTCCGAAAAGCCAGGACCCAATTATATAATGAAAATAATTAATTGGTGTTACAAATGTCTGTCGCAAACTTTTAGACCACACATCAAAAAGAAATCCATATGCAACATCAATCTGTGAAACCTGCAGAATACCTGAAATTATGGCCCCTGTTAAAAGAAATGATTTTAATTCCTGTGTAAGAGATAAAAATAATGACATCATACCTATAGAGATAACACCCACAGCTGGCCAGAAAAGAAGTTCAACAAATGCATACATATTTCGTTTTGCAAAAATATAATTTCTGTATGTAAAAGCTAAAATTTTATTAATTTGCGAGAGCAATGAATGCCTCCTCTAAACTTTTTGTTTTTGTAATTTTTTTCAACCTTTCTTTTGTTCCTAGGGCTTTTATTTCTCCTTCGTTAATAAATGCTATTCTGCTACATAATTCTTCTGCTTCACGCATGTAATGGGTGGTTAAAAGTATGGTAATTTTTGTTCTCTTATGGAGTTCTTTTATAAACTGTCTGGTTCTTTTAGCAACATCAGGGTCAAGTCCAATTGTTGGTTCATCAAGAAGTAAAATTTCCGGTTCATTCAATAATGCTTTTGCAAGTGCAAGTTTCTGTTTATTTCCTGTTGATAATTCATCATACTGTGTATTTTTGTATTTAGTCAGTTTAAACTGTTCTATTAGATTTTCTATTTTTGTTTCTAAAAATTTACCATAAAATCCATAAAGCATACCATAGAATTTCAATGCCTCGTAAATTGTTAAAGACCATGGGAAATTGGGGTTGCCAGAACACATATTCATTCTTTTTTTAATAAAATCAGGTAATCTTTTTGTTGTATCATACCCCATTATACTGATTTTACCATCATCTGACAATATCTGTCCCATAAGTATATTAAGTAGCGTGGTTTTACCTGCTCCATTGGGACCTAAAATCCCAAAAATTTCTCCTTTTTTAATAGAAAGGCTGACTCCATTTAAAGCTGTCACCTTGCGTTTTTTGAATAAACCACTTATATAAATTTTTTTTATATTCTCTATCTTTATTATTATATTATTCATCTTTTTTCTTTGTCAGTATAGTCTTTTCAACAAAATGATGAGGATGATAAGACATTTTGGCTTTTCGCAAACCTTCACTGCCAGCATCCTGTTCTCTGTTAATATATTTATATTTAAATAAAAATTTTTCTGCAAATATCTGGTTTAGCCCCTGATAAATACCTTTAATATTAGGATTTGCTTTTTCTACTATTATAACCGCTGTTTCTTTATTTAACTCTGTTGCTATTGTATATCCCTGAACTTTTCCTTCAATAAAAATTGCAATACCAAAAACCGATAATTTATCAAAATTTATCAATAATTCATTCACTGCCATTGATTCATTTTTCAAGGACAAATCGTCTTCACACAATCTATCCTTACACCATTTTTTTTGAAATTCTATAACTTCAGGTAAAATATCTTTGTCTATACTTACTATTTTATAATCCAATTGTTTAAATTTTTTTAAATGATTTCTTTTGCCATCATATTTTCTTCCTTGTAAATTTATCAAATCATCTGTTAGATATACGTAATCAAAATTATCTCTGTCTTTTTTTATTTCATAATCCGCATCGTTAATATTTAATTCTTTTATCTCATCTTGTAAATATCCGTAAATAAAATCACATAAATTATTATCAAAAATAAATTTAATTGTTTCATTTATTTTATTAATACCAAAAGGTCTATATAATATTTTCTTATTATTTTTCTCTACAAAAATGCAAATATTATTATTAATAAAACCAATCTTAGTATTTCTTATTTTTCTCCATATAAACATTTCTGTAAAATTAAACTCAGACACATCTGTCTTAAAATTTCTAAAATAATCATCCATCATCTGTTTGTGCTTTAAATCAAGTGTTTCAAAATTTGTGTTCATAATAATCCATCTCTTTTATTAAAATAATTATTGAAAACATATAGTAATTTAATATATAATATCATAAATTTTAAAATAAAGGTGATTAATATGAAAAAAATTTTAGTAATACATGGGCCGAATCTTAATTTATTGGGGCAGAGAGAGCCAAATGTCTATGGCAATACGAATTTATATGAAATAAATAAAAATTTAGAAAAAATGGCTAAAAAACTCGGTGTTGAATTAAAAATTGTTCAATCCAATCACGAAGGTGAAATTGTTGATACAATACAGCATACATTAAATTGGGCAGATTGTATCATAATAAATCCAGGCGCATATACCCATACCTCAATTGCCATAAGAGATGCTATATCTTCTGTTAATATTCCAACAATAGAAGTTCATCTTTCAAATATCTATAAAAGAGAAGACTTCAGGCAAAAATCCTTTATTGCTCCAGTTTCAGTGGGGCAAATTAGTGGTTTTGGAGAACATAGCTATTATCTGGCATTAGAGGCTGCTGTTAAATTAATAAAATGAAGGAGAAGTTTTTTCATTATTTTGATATTTCTATTATATTTTTACTCTTCGTCACTTTAACATCCGCTTTATTATATCCCCCATATAGAACCATCTACGCAGGGATAATTTATGTTTATTTAATTTCCATTGCAATATTTTTATTCATTGTAAGATATAAATTTTCAAAAGAGACAATCTCAACCGAAACACCCATAGATAATTTGCTTTTTCTTCTTTTCTGTTGGTATATTGTATCAACAATATTTGCCACAAATAAATTTAATTCCCTCAATTCAACTGTTGTTTTTTCTGTATTACTTGCCTTTTATTATATAATTCACAATTATGCAAAAATATATTATAAAAATTTTTTTTGGTTTTTATTTATAATTGCAGCAATTTTATCAATTTATGGTCTTTATCAATACTTTTTTGGTTTCAATCAAACTTTAAATTATTTACAAAATAATCCCCAACTTGATTGGTCAATGGATATAATCAATAGATTAAAAAGTAATAGAATTTTCTCTACATTTATTTATCCTAACACATTTGCAGGTTTTTTAATAATGATAATACCTATTACTATTGGTTTTTTAAAAAATGAAAAAAAATATCGCATAATTTTAACCCCTCTTTTAATATTATATATAATAACTTTATCATTTACAAAATCAATAGGCGCTTTTATCTCTTTGCTATTATCAATCATGATAATTTTTTTTCTTTTTTCCGATAAGTCAATCAAAAACTTTAAAATTTTTTTA
The DNA here is from genome assembly GCA_026414685.1 of Candidatus Goldiibacteriota bacterium. Classification (GTDB taxonomy): domain Bacteria; phylum Oederibacteriota; class PGYV01; order PGYV01; family DSYL01; genus DSYL01. The sequence continues at coordinate 17,292 of JAOAIN010000069.1, read as the reverse complement.
TTATATTTTTTTCTTATAATCACTTTAATTTTTATAGTGATTATTAAATATAGAGGATTAAATGATTTTATTTCAAATTTATCTAGCAAATATTCTTCCATAATTAAAATGTTATATATTTCATCTGATAACATCATATTTGGTGTTGGACCTGGAAATTTTGAAGAAACATATAATACATCTGATAACAGTTCTTCAGGATATTTGAAGTATGCACATAACATAATAATGCAAAATCTCATTGAATTGGGGGTGCCTGGACTTTTAATATTATTCCTGATTGTATTTTCACAGTATAAAGTAATTTTACAAAATTTCTTTTTTTTAAAAACTCCGCAATCCAAAATATTTATTATTTCTCTTTTAGTCTCAGCGACTGCCTTTTTAATACACAATCTTGTTGATTTTGATATCTATAATTTTGAACTTGCAATGGTTTTTGTTTTAATCATCGCTGCATTAAACAGTAATCTCATAATAGGTACATTAGAAATAAAAAAAATAAAACTCGTTTATTATCTTGGGCTGAATCCAGGAAAAAGACGCTCATTAATTTTTGCCATCATTCTTTTAATATTAGGATTATCCGCGATAAACATTTCCAATAATATATACATAATTACCATAATAAATGTTTTAATAGCAGTTGGATTCTCAATCTTGAGCGTTAGCAAAGAAGAAATAAGACGCACCGAACTGGATATTCCTATTATAATTTTAATTTTGTTAAGTATTATTTCTATTTTTTATTCACCCAATATTTATCAATCTCTTATAGCTATTTCTATGTTATTAACCACAGTAACTGTTTTTTATCTTTATTCTCAGTTTTTAAGACGGTATGTATATAAAATCATAATTTCAAATTATTTAATAATCATAGGTATAATTCTATCTTTTGCAATTATTGCTATATCAATTCTTCAATTAAACAAAATTCAATTATCAATAATTAACAATATAAAATATAATTATGACATTATATCTTTATATCTAATAATTCCTTTTAATCTTCTTTTATGCAGAATACTGCTTGAAAAAAAAGTGGATTATCAAAATTTGAAAATTTCAGGTTTAATACTATTATTATGTGCACAACTTATAATTACCTCAAAAATAATAATATTTTTACAATTGTTATCTTTTATTATTATATGGATTTATTATAAAACAAATAAATTAAACGTAAAAGATACAATTCAAAGAGAATTTTTTAAATCAAAATTTCTGAAACTTATAATGATTTCAATTTTAATAATAATAGTTATATTATTTTCTGGATTGAATGTTGACTTTTCATTAAATAAAGAAAAAATAACATTTTCAGAAAAATTCAAATTGTTTTTTTCATCAATCAGAATGATATATGATAAACCTCTCACAGGACATGGTCTCGGAAGTTTTTCAAGCATATTTCCAGCATATAATTTTCCAGCAAAAGGTATTGCACAATATCAAAATTTATACAATCTTTCGGGTAGCGAATTTTTACAGATAGGTGCGTCTCTTGGCATTCCAGGTATTATAATATTTTTATTAATTATATATTTAATCATAACAAAAATACCTGAAACAGGCGGCCATAGAAAGGTCTGGTCTTCCTCCACTGGTGCATATTTTTCAATTATTATTATATTTATAAGCTGTTTGTTTTATAATTCCATGCATCATTACGGATTACTCATAACATTTGCAATTTTAACAGCATTTCTCGCAAAAGAGAAATATTCAATCCTCACAATACCAAGAGAGGCGCTATTCTTTGTAAAAATATTCTTTTTTGTTCCACTTATTTTTGCATTTATTATTTTCAGTTTTTTTATCAGACCTGCTATAGGAGAATTTTTATTCAATAGTTATAAAAAATCAGGAAATCCTGAATATTTAAAACATGCGATAACATTGGAACCATTAAATGGCAAATATTTTTTTGAAAAAGGACTCTTTTTTGAAAAAATACAAAAATATAAAGAATCAATTAAAAATTATAATCTGGCTTGTAATCTTGATAGAAAAAATTATATTTACTTTTATCATTTAGGACGTATATATACATATCTTGAAGATATTTCTTCTGCAATAAAATTTTTTGAAAAATCAATTATTCATAATCCTTATAATGTATTTGCCTATTATGAACTTGCAAATCTATATTTTACAAAATTAAAAAATTTAACCGAAGCAAAAAAATACATAATCAAGTCAATAGAATATGAACCAAATTTTGTATCTTCTAAAAACCTTCTTGCATCAATCCTATTACAGGAGGATAATAAAATCGCCGCATTAAATCAATACAATGAAATAGAAGATATTCTGCAAAAATATGAACCTAAAACAGAATATGAAAAATCATTACTTGATTTTAAAATTGAAATGTTATATCTTAATAAAGCAACTATTTTAAAAAATATAGGAAATTCTAAGCTGGCTGCATATTACTATAAAAAATATTATGAATTATCAAGACATCAAAATATAAAAAAATAATTATAAAATTAAATAAAAAGGAAAATTAAAATTGAACTTAAATTTTATATTTAATATAAAAAACAAAAAAGATATTTATTCAATAATAGTTATTACAATTGCAATAATAATCTTTTTCAATAAAATAATATTCACTGATGAAGTTTATTTTATCGGCGATATATATACACAATTTTTTCCATGGAAAACTTTTCTAAAAAATTCAATAGAAAATAAATCAGTCCCTTTTTGGTCCCCCTTTAATTATTCCGGCTCTCCTTTTATTGCAGATATTCAAAAAGCAGCATTTTATCCCCCTGGAATAATATTTTACATATTTAATTTTCCTATCGCTTTTAAAATCTATATTCTTATTCATTTTTTTATATTGGGCATATCTTCATATTATCTTTTAAAATCTTTCGGTTTTCGGTCTATATCATCTGTTATAGGATGTTTTATTATACTTTTTAATTCATTCACAGTAACAAGAATAAATTTCATAGGTGCAATAGCATCTTATTCATTATTTCCGCTTATACTTATGGAATTTAAAAAATTTTTATTAATAAAAAATTATATAAGACTAATTTTCTTCAGCATCTTATTCTCTTTAAGTTTTCTTGCAGGACACCCTCCTGTATTTTTTTATAATTTATTATTTTTATTCTTTTATTTAATTTATTATTTAAAAACATCCAAAACAAATATTTTTAATGTAAAAACTCTTTTAAAATCTACAATTTTTCTGTTCGTTTTTACACTCTTTTTTTTATTTTTAACCATGCCACAATCTGGATTATTTTTTGATTTTGTTAAAAACACTTCAAGATTTAATATGAAATATAATGAGATCGCTGCAGATTCTGTTTCTTTTTCTGATTTATTAAGTTTTGTTCTTCTTGGAAAAATTTTTGGAACAAAAATTAATCCACTTATTGACTGGCATGATTTCTCAATGGGAATCATGAACTTCTTTTCAATCACATTAATATTTTTACTCTCACTTTCAATATTTTATCCTAAAAATGAATTTTATAAATTTAACATCTTTATAATTGTTATTGCATTGTTTTTATCTTTGGGCAAAAATACTCCTGTGCATTCATGGTTTTATGCATTTATTCCATTTTTCAAATCATTAAGACATCCAGGCTTTGCAATACAACTCATCATATTACCCCTGGCCTTCATCACTGCCTATACAATTGACAACATACGGTTATTGACCCCTGTTCAGCTATCATTATTTGAAAATCAATCTCCACTTTCAAAATTAAGAAACTTTTTTGATACACGTTTTTCAAAAAAAACTTTCTGGATTCTAATTTTTTTTATAATTATATTACTTTTAATGATTCTTAATTTCAATACAATTCTCAATATATATAATTTAACTCAAGATAAAATTTATGATTTTATTCATAATTTCTTAATATTTATTGCTCTTTTTGCTCTCAATATACTTCTTTTTTTCTTTTTTGAAAAAAATAAAATTTCAAAAAAATTTTATTTGTTTATAATAGGTTTCTTAATTTTTTCAGAATTATTCACAATTGTATCACCATTGAATCCAACTATAAATTCTTCTATATTTAACTATAAAAATTTTAATAATTCTGCAATCAATAGCATCAAATCAATAAGTTATAAATTCATGCATACTGAAAAATCATTTAGAAATAGAATATATTCTGGAAAAACACTTTATGATGCACAATTAAACTTTTTATCACACATTCCACCTGAAACAGGAATTCTTTATAATTTATATGATGCAGGTGGATATAATCCATTAATTTTAAAAAAATATGAAGATTTCATATCAGATATTTTTTCAGGCGATACCATAAATAATCCTGAAAAACTTAATTTATTAAATGTTAAATATTTAATCACTTGTGAAAATATCAATATGAAAAATTTAATATTAATTAATGAACTGGAAGGTAGAAAAATTTACAAAAATACAAATGCATTACCTTTATTTTACATATCAAAACAAAATAATAAAATTGAACAAATGGTTTCCCAAATTTCTTGGGCAAGAAAAGCAGAGAGCGATTATAATATTTATAATATAACTGTAAATTCAGGTGAAGATGGATATTTTATATTTTCAAATAATTATTTTGACGGTTGGAACGTTTATATTGACAACAAACAGGCAAAAATTGAAAAAGCTTTTGACTTATTCATGTGTGTTAAACTTCCAAAAGGATATCATAATGTTATCTTTTCTTATTATCCTAAAAATTTAAAATTTTATATATTTCTTTTTTATTTCATTGTTTTTATCTTATTCGGACAAATTATAATATATATATTTTTTAAATTTGAAAAAACACATTTTACTGATTCAAATACATTATTTTCCAAAAAGTTTTTTATTTTTCAATGATCTTATATATATTCTGTACCTTTTATTTTTTCCACATAATGCCACGCATTATAAGCAGCGATTGCCCCTTCACCAGCTGCTGTAATTACCTGTCTTAAATTTTTTCTGATACAATCACCACATGCAAAAACTCCATTCTTAGATGTTTTCATTTCAAAATCCGTTTTTATATATCCAAACTCATCAATTTCAATATAATCCTTAATGAAATCCGTATTTGGAATAAGCCCAATAAAAATAAAAACACCACTCACAGGTATTATTTTATTCTCTCCACTTTTTAAATTTTTTATTTTTATACCTGTAACATTATTCTCTCCTATTATCTCTTCAACTATTGAATCAAAAATAAATTCTATTTTTTTATTACTGAAAGCTCTATCTTGTATAATTTTTGCTGCACGCAATCTGTCTCTTCTGTGTATTAAATAAACTTTATTTACAAATTTGGTTAAAAATATTGACTCTTCAACTGCAGTGTCTCCACCGCCAACAACTGCCACATCAAGATTTTTATAAAAAGTAGCATCACATGTTGCGCAATTTGATACTCCCCTTCCTTTAAATTTTGATTCTCCAGGAATATTCAATTCTTTATATTTAGCGCCTGTTGCGATTATTAAAGCTAGCGAATTATAAACATTTCCGTAAGATGTATGAATTAATTTTTTTCCATCCTTTTCTTCCACTCTTACCACTTCTTCAAATATAAACTGGACTCCAAAATTTTTTGCTTGTTTTTCCATAATATTTATTAAATCAGGTCCTGATATTTTTTCTATGCCTGGATAATTCTCTATATCCATAGTTAAAAATATTTGACCCCCGAGTGATATTTTTTCTATTAAAAGAGTCTTCATTCCTGCTCTCGCCGCATAAATACCAGCTGTTAAACCTGCTGGACCACCTCCTATTATGATTATGTCATATATTTCTTCTTTTTTTATTTGATTTCTTCCGATGATATTTATTTTTATTTTTTCATCCAGCATTATTACTCTACCTCCAGTATATCCTTTATTTGCTTTTCTAATTCACTTTTTGATTGTGCCCCTGTTAATTGCCCAACTTTTTTCCCCTTGTTAAAAATTAACAAAGTAGGGATAGACATTATTTCATATTCTGCCGCAATATTAGGATTTTCATCCACATTCAATTTCCCAAAAACAATTTTGCTAAAATTTTCTTTTGCTAATTGTTCAATAATCGGAGATAACATCTTACATGGTGCACACCACTCAGCCCAAAAATCTATGACTATATTTTCATATTTATTTATTGCTTCCTCAAAATTATTTTCTGTTATATAAATAACTTCCTGTGGATTATCAATTAATTTTTCTTTTTCTTTTTTTATTTTTTCCTCTTGTTGTAATTTTATTTTAATTTCTTCATTCCCAGCAAATTTTAAAATATGTTCCACGAATTTTTTCTCAGAAACAACCCCGATAATTGATGACTCTGAAATGCCATTTATTACAGTATGAGGAACCGATGAAACATTATATTTTGCAGCTAATTCCTGATTTTCCGCAGATTCAACACATTCTGCTTTTATTTTACCTTTTAATTCTATCGCAAGTTGTCCTGCCTGTATAACTGCTATCGGACAATAAGGACATGTTGGTGTTGTAAAAATCTGTAAATGAACATTATCTGATATATTTTTTAATAGTATTTTAATATTATCATCCAGATGCGATTCTCCTGCTGAAACTAAAGTTATTAATTCTATAAGAGATGTTGCTTCATGTCCAAGTGGTGCACCATTAAAAACAATTCTGTAACCAAAATCATAGCCAATTGCAATGCTCGGTGATGTTTTAATGCCAAGGTCAATGGCCACTTTATCACTTAATGGCAATTCTTTTATAAGTATTCTGGGTTCTATTGCTGATAATTCTTTGAGAATTTGTCTTGCAAAATTATTTATTTCCTGTGTATCTTCCTTTCCTGGCAAAATTATAAGATTAGTAAACAATATTACATCAACTGGCTTTTTCATTTCTTGCATAAATTTTTGTTTTAACTGTCTTTCTGTTTCCACATCAATTAATTTTTCCATCTTGCCACCACCTTTAAAAATTTTTATTAATTAACCTTTTGTTTTATTCCATAATTGCAATATCTTTTTTTCGGTTAAATCATTATTTAATAATTTTTCAATTTTTTTGAATCTTTTAATAAATTTGTTATTGGCTTTATATAAAGCATTTTCAGCATTTATTTTATTATAATATGCCAGAGCAGTAATTACAAATAATAAATCGCCTATTTCTTCTTCTAATTTTTTCTTCCTTCTTAGTTTTAACTCGTTTACTACCTCTTTTAATTCTTCTCTTATTTTTTTTATGATTTCCCTGTTATCACTCCATCTAAATCCAAGAGTTGTAGCTTTTGATATCAACCTACGAGCTCGCAGCAAAGAAGGCAGTGCAACCGGAACACCTTCAAGTATAGATTCTCTTTTTTTAATTTCTTTTTTATGTTTTTCCCAAAATTCTCTTACATGATAATCTTTATATAAACCTTTTTTGTTTGAGAAAACATGGGGATGACGTTGAATCAATTTATTATTTAAACATTCAAGAACCTCTTTTATTCCAGCACCTGTTTTTTCCTTTAAAATTTGTGCATGAAAAACAACTTGTAATAATAAATCACCAAGTTCTTCTATTATCAATTTCACATCTTTTTTATTTATTGCTTCTATCAATTCATAAGCTTCTTCCAAAAGATAAGGAAGGAGGCTTTTCTGCGTTTGCTTTCTATCCCAAGGACAACCATTTTTTTCACGTAACCTTTTCATTATTTTTATCAATTTAATAAATTTTTTTTCTATTTCAAACATTTTTTAAATCTCCTATATATGCAATTGTCAGAAGTAAAAGATTAAAAATAATTGTCCCAGTAAAACCAGCTAGAGGAAAAACAACCAATCCAAATAAAATTCCACCAATAGCCCCACCTGCAAGATCCGCGCCATATAAGATTGAAATATTGCTATTTTTTAACATTAAATTGAAAATTGCACCAACAAAAAATCCAGCCGCTATTATAAAAAACATTATTATATTTGGATTTATAGGTTGATCTATATTTTTGAAATTCATAATATAAAAAAGAATAAGAAGATTTAGGATTTCAGCAAAAATCACTGTTAATCTGAAATTCATTTCATTAAAAATCATAAATATTATTGCTCCTATTAATATACCCAACATAAAAAACGAATACAGAAGACCTATTGTTCTATATAAATAACCATAAAAACTTTGATAAACTAAAATAAGACACATCTCAAGAGTTATTGTTGCAACTGAAAATAAAAACATAGATAAATATGAAAATATGGAAGTATTATTTTTCTTTAAATTAAAAAATTGAAAGAAAACAAATATAAATATAAATATAATAATAAATATTTTTATAAAATTTAAATTATTATAAAACATAAACAAATCTTTCTTTATATTATACATGTAAGCTTCTGGTTTTAGTATCTTATTTGAATTTACTTTAAATTCATCTAATAAATTTTTCATTTTAATTGATTTATTCAGTTTGTCTTTTATATAAACAGGATTCAATTGTGCAATTTTTATATTATTTTTTTTCATATTAGATAACATTGCTACCGTATTGATTTTTATTTCTCCATCAGATGCCAGAAAAATTATTTTATCCCCAGGTATAATTTCAACATTTAAAAAAACATCTTTTAGTGTATTATAGACAGGTGCTATTGATAAAATTATTTCTCTACTGAAATAATTTTCAGATGCAGGCATTGAAAAAATTATACGGCCTGTATTCTTTAAATATATTTTTAATAATTTAAAAAATTCATAAGTATAACTTCTGTTGTTTAATAAGGTATTCGGGGCAGGCAAATTCATAATAACAATATCATATTTTTCATCATTTCTCATCTGATATAGAAAATAAATTAAATCACCATGAACAAATTTTACCTTTTCACCATAGTCCGGCTTTCTGAAAAAATTAGCAAGAAGTTCTGCTAAATCTTGATCTGTTTCTATAGCGGTAATTTTTTCCACATCTTTATATTTTTGTATCTCTTCAACACCACCTGTGTAAACATTATTTACAAGTAGAATATTCTTATATCCTTCATACGTTAACATAATCCAACCTAAAAATTCAGCAAAATCAGGATTGTTGTATTGATATTTTATCGTTCCATTTGAAAATATATAATAAATATTCTCTTTTTTTGTAATCACAACTTTTGAATCAAGTCCTTCCTTTTTTGAAATAATATTATATTTAAAATATGGTTTATTAAAACTTTCACTGTCAATTTTTCTCAGAAAATCTGTTAGCAATGGAATTAAATAAACAATAAGAATAAAAACAAGAGTTATATTTGTTTTTCTTGCATAATCAGTTTTTTCTCTATATAAAATATATACAACTATAATGGTTATCAAACCGACCCAGTATAAAAGTTCTAGATTTGAATATTTGCCATTTAAAAACAACGTAAATAACACACCTGAAATAACAGCTCCTGCTGTTTCTAAAATATATAATAACCGATTATCACCGCCGTATCTTTTCAGCACCTCACCAGCAAAACAAAATATCAATGTGAGAAAAAAAGCAGAAATGCCATAAAATAAAATAGTTACAATCATCGCATCCCATATATTCATCAGTTGTTCAACAGGAATATTTAAAAAAGTTTTAATATTTCTTATGATAAGTAAAGAAAAAAGACTTATAATCACTGTTACCACGGGCAACAAACCTAGTCCAATAAATAAAAAATTGTCATTACGGTTGGATAAATATTTAGGAAAAATAATCATGCCGGCAAAAGCACCTGCAATGAGCCAAGAAGATAAAGCAAAACATAACACTATTTCATTCGTATATATCTGGGATAATATTTCTTTATATAATACAATTTGTGTAATTATGGATGTGAAACCATTTAAAAATACTAAAATAAAAATTTTATAATAAATATTCATCATATTTTCCTTTTTTATAAATATTGTAACATAATATATTAAGTTTTATTATTCTTTTTTAAATTTTCGTTCAATTGATAGAACATTGGCAAGATAATGTTTTCCATTTTTTATTATCAATTTTTGATTTTCTATTTTCTTTGTTTTACAGAATCTCTTATAATGAGATTAACTGGAAAAATGATTCTCTCTATTGATTTGGTTTTATTCTTTACCTTATCACTTAATAAATTAACTGCTTTTATGCCGATTCTCTCTTTATCAACATCAACCGTGGAAAGCGATGGGATAAAATGCTGTCCCATTTCAATATTGTCAAATCCAATAACCGATATATCATCAGGAACTTTTAATCCACTTTCACGCAACATATTAATACACAAAATAGCTGTAACATCATTGCAAGTAAATATTGCATCAGGGACATCATTTGATTTTAAAATTTTTTTCATCCATTCATAACCAGGTTCTTCATTTTCGTTATATAAAATAAAATCAGGTCTAATTTCTATATTATTCTCAGATAATGCTTTTAAATAACCATCGCCTCTTTTTTTAAAACTACCCCTTTTAGATGGACCTGAAATATATGCAATTTTTTTATGTCCAGTTTTTATAAGATAATTAACTGCATTGTATGCTCCACCTTCATCATCTGTGACAATCATACTAATATTTTCTTTAACATAATTATCAACAACAACAACAGGCAATCCTTTATTTGCAATTAATTCCACAAATTCTTCTGGCATATAACCCAGAAGAATTAAACCATCTATATTTTTTTCTTTTACCATTTTAGGTAATTCAAGTTTCTCTATCTGTTCCCTCCTCAAAACATTTGTAATTAAATTCAAATCACTATCCATCAAACCTTCTTCTACTCCTTCTATAATCTTTGAATAAAATGGATTTGTAAGCATGGGTGTTGAATAATACCGAACTGTAAGCACGCCGATATTCCCTGTTTTTTTCATTGCAAGTGCTCTCGCAAAATGAGACGGTTCATATGAGAGTTCTTTTGCTATCTGTTTAATTTTTTCTTTTGTTTTTTCTCCAACATCCTTTCTGTCATTCAATGCTTTTGAAGCAGTTGAGATGGAAACTCCAGCTTTTCTTGCAACATCGTAAATTGTCACTTTCATTATTGACTCACTCCTTATTTTCCCAAATTTTTTATTGCTATTAACTTTTCCTGTGCACGTTGGATATTTTTCTGCGATTCAATATGGTTTGGATCTATTGTTAAAACTTTTTTCCATAGTTTTATTGCTTCTTCTATATTACCATTCACATATTTATCCACACCTTCATAATATAATGTTTTAACCATTTTTGCATCTATTGCTACCTGAGCATCTTTACCAGTGAGTTTCTGAATATAAGAATTAGCCTCCTGATTATTCGGATCTATCTGTAAAACTTTTTTAAAATAACCAACTGCTTTATCTGGTTCAGATGCAATCTTCTGTTTACCAAGCGCAAGATATTTTTCTTTATCTGCTTCCATTTTTGCATTTATCTTTATCACTCCATTCATTGCAGCTTCATTATTGGGATCAAATTTCAAAACTTCAGCATACTTATTCAATGCACTTTTATAATTTTTATTCTGATACAATTTATCGGCTACTGCCAAAATTGAATTCACTCTTGATTTTTGTTTTTCTTTTATTGCCTGAATCTGAGAATTTACATATTTTCTTTTTGTATCAGAAGTTACAAGATTTTTTATTTCTTCATATTCAATCAATGCAGCACTATAATTACCACTTTTTACATGTTCTGTCGCTATCTTTTCTTTTCCAGCAATTAAATCCGATATATTTTTTTCTATATTTGCTATACCTTGTTTGGCTTCTGAATTTTCAGGGTCAATTTGTAAAACATAATTCCATTTTTCGTATGCTTCTGGATATTTTTTATTTTCAAATAAATTTTTGGCCACTTGTAAAACTTCTGGAACCTGCTTTTTCAATACATCTTTTACATTTGATAAATATTTCTGTGCCACACTATCTCCCGGCTTGATATTTAATGCCTTTTCAAATTCTTTTAACGCTTTTATATATTCCTCTGAAGTATAATAAGTAGTTCCCTTGCTCAAATAATATTCATAAGCAGTTGTTTTTGTCTGTGCAAGGATAGAAAATGTTGCCGAATCAGTTGGATTTAACTTTTTTGCTATTTCAAATTCTTTTATAGCTTCCTCATACATATTACTATAATAATATGCCATACCAAGATTATAATGCGCATCAGGGAAATCCGGATTTATTTCAATTGCTTTTTTATACGAATCTATCATCTTATCATACTGTTTTTCCTTAAAATAATTGAGCCCAAGAAGATAAAAAGCATTAAAGTTTTGTGGATTATATTTAACAACAATCTTTAAATTTTCTATTGCTTTTAAACTATCATTACGATTATGATATATGACTCCAAGTAATTCTCTTGCTTCAAGATGTTTTGGATTTGATTTCACTACTTCTTCAAGATATTTAATAGCTTCTATATAAATTTTTTTTCTAAAATAAACCTGGCCTAAACGAAATTTGGCATCAAGCAAATTCTGAGTATTTTTGCTTATTGCATCCATGAAAAACTTAAGTGAATTATCATTATCATTTTTTCTTAGATAACATAGACCAGTATAATAATAAGTATCTCCATCTGTAGGATTTTTTTCTATGCATTTATTGAAATATTTTATAGCCTCATCGACACTCTGTTTATAATTATAATAAAGTATGCCGAGAATCTGTAAAACAGTTGCATCAACTTTTAAATGAGATTCTTTATCAGAGATATTTGTTTCAAGTGTTTTTTTCATTGCTTCAATTGCAGAATCGCATAATGATTGATTACCACCAATACATTCATTATAATATGCAAGCGCAAGATTATATCTTTTAATAACATTTTCGCTATCAAGTTCAACTGCTTTTTTATATTCTTCCACGGTCGCACAAACGAAAAATGGGAATAATATGATAAATAATACTAAAAAAAATTGCTTTTTTACACTCATAAATCCTCCTGTTATTTTGTAATAATAAATTCTTTTCTTCCAAGATAAAATATATAATAATCAATATTATCATCCATTTTTTTTCCAACTAATATTTTATCCCCTTCCCTTGACCACGCCATCATAACTATATTATTTCCTTTAATTTTTTTACATATCATGGACATTTTTTTGCCAGTGTTGTTAATGAGCCACAAAGCATCAGAATACCAGAAGGCAATCTTTGAATTATCAGGAGAAAAACATAATAAATCTCCAATATTTTTACCTGTAAAAATTATTTTAGTATTGTTATTCTTAATATTATATAATTTTATTTTTCTTTCTTTGGTTGACCAATTCATTACTGTAAAAACAATAGATTTAGAATCCCATGACCATTGTTGTCCAAATCCATTTTCAGAATCTTTTATTTTGCTTGTTTTGTTTTTAGATACATCGGTTAAAAATAAAAAATATACACCATTTTCTTTTTTTCTCTCCACAAAATATTTTCTATCCGGAGAAAAAATTTTTAAATCAAGAAATGATTGTACCGGAAAAAATTCTCTATCATAACTATGAACTTTTTCAACTTTTATTGTTTCTATCTCAGAAACGTCAAGTTTAAAAATCTCGTGATATATTTCCTTTGAATTCAATAAAATACTTGTTTTTTCAATTTCATCCAATTTATTACCAACTTTGAATTTTGTTTTATATATTTCCTTGATCTTTTCTGCCTTTGCTGGATCAGGCAATTCCTGAATATAAATATAAATAAGTTTTTCATATACATTCTTTATTTTAGGATAATTTTTATATTTTGTTATAAGTTGTTGAAATATCTTTTCAGCCTCCTCATATCTATCAGATTTAAACAACAATATACCCAATCTATATAAAACATCTGGTCTATATTTTTTAAAATCCGGATATTTTTCAAGAATTTTATAATACAATTCTATCGCAATCTCTTTTTCGCCTTTAATCATTGCCTCATTGGCAAGATTGAATAATCTCTCTGGGGTTTCTGACATTTCTCTTTCTTCGGACTGTGTAAGAAAATTACAGCCAGAAACCAGACATAAAAAAATAATAAAAATCAGGATGTTTTCTCTCATTTTTCAATTTCACCCATAATTATTATTTCAACCCTGCGTGAACGACTTCTTGTTTCTTCTGTATCCTTTATATCATATGGGATATCCGCTCCGTATCCAACAGTGGTTATTGATAATGGTGATATCTTATATTTTTCTACAATATACCTTAAAACTGTTTTCGCTCGCTGTTGTGATAACCATATATTATAGTTTTTATCACCTTCCACACTTGAATGTCCCTGAATATATATCTGAATATTTTTGTATGTTATTATTTCATCCACTATTTCTTTCATCCGTTGTTCCATTTCCTGTGTTAGTTCATAGGAATTAGGTTCAAAATAAATGAATTTAAATGCTTTTAATCTTTTTGTTTTAGTAGAAATAACAAATGGGTCTCTAATTACCCTTCTATCTTTTATTGTTGCTTTACTACCAACTTTACCGTTTAATGTCAAAACATATTTACAATCTTTAAGATCTTCAACATAATTACCATCAAAATCCTTTCCATCCCAAACAATATAAAGTGGTATATTTCCATTGCCACTAAATTTTTTCTTTGGTGTACCTGACTTACTTAAAATATCAAAATCCCAGGAAACAATTTCTTTTATTTTGTCATTCACCATTATAAATGGAACTTGTTTTCTTTCTTCACTATCACCCGAAACAAGAAGATTAATAGGAACCACAAAAATTTCACGTCCCCTTATAGGTTTGTAAAATTCTTCTTTAAATTCAACAGGGGAAATTTTTTGTGGTTGTATTATATTACCCATTGACTTAATTATCTGACCTTCCATATCCTTTGCTTTAAAATCAAAGATATAACTCACATCTGTCTTTACTATTTTACCAACAGAGTCCGTTCCATCCCATTTCAAATCTTTTGGAACTTCTCCAATACCTGAATATGTTTTTATAATTTTACCATCATATGTTTTAATATTTAATGTCCATTCTTTAACCTTTTCCTGAGGAATATTGGGTTTGAAAGAAACTGCTTTTATCTGACCTTCGGATACTTCTATTTTTGGAATTTCAAGTGCTTTTGGAACAATCAAAGCCTTCTGTTCTGCAAGCGCTTGTTCATATAATGATTCACCAAATGTGATTTTTATACCTATTCTGTGAATATCTCCAAGCACTCCCATAGGATTATATGAATAATCAATTATACCAATATCGCTGATATTTATACCTATACCACCAGATAAAAGTAATAAATTCTGGAAGTTTGAAAAAGAAAATGTTTCAATATCAAAACTGTTATTATATCTGAATCCAAATCTAATAGAAAAAATTTTAAAAATAGTCCATTCAAAACCTGTACCTATAAAAAAATTATCTGTGTTTAATATTTTAGAAATATCAATATCAAAATTGAAATAATCGTCTTTTCCACTAATTAATTTAAATCCAAAACCCAGTCCAATCTCCATGGGAAGAGGATCTTCTGTTCCTACCATAAAACCAAAATTTCTTCCAACCAAACCTAAAGAAAAATTTCTGGAGAATAATTCAAACAAAATTCCAGCATCTGCACTGACACCGATTGATGTTTCTGCAAAACCTGTTGATATATCTGCAAATCTTTCATACAAAACTTTTATATTTATGCCAGTATTAAAACCCTGAAAAATCGTTTTGCCAAAACCAGCATTTATGATTGCATCCTGCATAGTAACTTCATATCCAGGAATTCCAGTTGAATTAAAATTACCTATATCAACCCATAATATATTTATACCAAAACCAGTTCCTCTTTCAAAAGGATGAGCAAATGAAATATTATACATCATAATACTGTTAAACCAGAATATGGATGTTCCTGCTAATTCGCTTTTATCAAGTAATGCTAATCCAGAAGGATTATAAATAAGAGATGAGCTGTCATCTGCAATACCAATATAAGCATCTCCCATACCTGAAGGTTTTGCCTCTGGTTTTATTCTTGTGAATTCTGCTGTTGTTGTACCAAAATTCCCAGTATATATAATACATGGAAATAAAATAATAAAAATAAAATAAAAATATCTTTTAATGTGATATAAATCACTAAACTTAAAAATCATCACCACCTCAATTTTCACAAAAACGTTTTCACGAAAATTAAACTTTTCATAATTATATTAAAAAAATATAAAAAAGTCAAATATATATTGTTAATTTTTTGTTAAATTAAATTGTAATTTACGAAAATTTTTATATAAAATTTTGAAATATTTTATTTATATATTAAATTCCATCTGTAATATACAAATATATCTCTTAAATATATCACTAAACATATTTTCACAATATATTAAATAATATAATTTTATGATATAATAAACAAAAAAGGAGTTTTTATGGAAAAAAGAAAAGAAGACAGAAGAAAGAAAAAAATAAAAGTTAAAACCGATCGCAGAAAAGGTCCAAGAAGATTGGTCTGTGAATGTGGCGGCAAAATTGAAGTGATTATTAATAAAATCTCTCATAAATTTATTTGCCTGCGGTGTGGAAAAGAATATTAAGCTATAAAATATTTATAAAAAAAATCTAAAATATTCTAAAAAGTAAAAAAATTATATTTGCTTATCTATCAATTGAGATACTTATAAATTTTTTATATATTGTAAACATTTTTCCAAAAAAACTTTAACATACTTTTAGAGCAATATTAATAAACAATTCGTTTATTTCTTATTGTTTTATAACAACTAATTTTTCAACCATTGATTTTACCTGTTTTTTGGTATTATCTTCAGCAACCAACACATAATAATAAATACCCATTGCCAGATCTTCTAAATGAGATTGAGCAATTTGAAGTGTATTTTTACCTTGTAAAAGTCCATTAATTATGTAAGGGCTAGATTTTGAATAAGGAACTTCTCTTATTAATCTACCAGCTACTGTATACAATCTAAAATAAATAATCTCTGCTGGTTTTGTAAGATAAAAATCAATAGCAACAGGAGTTTTAAAAAAGTATGGATTTGGATAAGCAATTATTGGTTTAGTCCAATCAAAATCAAATCTTTCACTGATTCCAGGTGTGGGTGTACCTGGACTAATACCTATTGTTGGTGTTCTGGTTGGTGTATGGGTCCAGGTATTGGTAGGTCCAGTTGGAGTAATATTGGGCGTCCCCTGCGATGGTGGACAATTCATACTGCAACCATAAAATTCTATTTCATCTATCCATAAATCAATACTTGAATGTGGTTGATTCTCTGTCTGAAATTGTATGTCAGTAGCCATTGACAATGCATTACTCAAATTTACAGATGTACCCCAGTATGGCGCCTGTGTTAA
>JAOAIN010000269.1 GCA_026414685.1 Candidatus Goldiibacteriota bacterium | reverse complement strand
AGAAGAATTAGTTTCAACAGGTATAATTTATAGAGATGAAGTGAATTTTGATGAAATAAAAAGCAAAAATGAAAATATAGATAAGACAAAGAAAATAAAAAAACATATTGAAATATCAAAAAAAGCAAGAGATAAAAAAATAAAAAAGAATAAAAAAATATTGGAAAAAATAACATCTGATACAACAAATCAACCTGCTCCGCCAGAAGAAGTTGAAGAAGAATCAAGCCCTATAATGTCAGCACCGCCTACAAGACAGGCACTTGGAAAAATTGTTGGACTTACAATAGTTGTTGATTTTAGTGATGCGGTTGCAACACTTCCATTAAGTGAATATGAGTTATTCATGAATGATTTGAATTATAGTAATTTTAATAATAATGGTTCTGTGAAAAAATATTTTCTTGATATATCAGGAGGCCAGCTTGAATATGAAAATTATGTATTTGGTATTTACAGGGCAGCAAAAACATTTGCAGAATATGACGCAATGGATTATGCAGCAGGAGCAAGAGAAATATTAAGTGCAGCTTTACCATGGATAGATCAACAAGGATTTGATTTTTCACAATTAACAGTTGATACAAGTAATAGAATTCTTGCTATTAATTTTTGTTATACAGGAAGACCTGCAACATGGGGTGAAGGTATGTGGTATCATGCAGGAACATATACAGGGTTTACTGCAGATGGAGTAAGGTCAAATAGATATGCCTGTATGAGTGCTAATTCACCACTACGTCTTGGCACCCCTGCACATGAAAATGGGCATATGGTCTGTGGTTGGCCAGATACATACAAATATGATTCTGCAACAGGACCTGATGGAATAGGGGCTTTTGATTTGATGTGCTCAAGCGGTAGTTCTACTAATCCTGTTCCTGCAAATCCATATTTTCTATGGACTGTTGGTTGGGCATCTTTATCTGAAATAACTGGATTTTCTGGAAATATTACTGATACATCTAATGATTTGCAATTTTTCAGATACACAAATATAAAAAATCCAAAAGAATATTATATATACGCAAGTTTACGTAAAACAGGTAGATACACATCAATACCTGATGAAGGTCTCACAATAT
Source organism: Candidatus Goldiibacteriota bacterium (assembly GCA_026414685.1). Lineage (GTDB taxonomy): Bacteria > Oederibacteriota > PGYV01 > PGYV01 > DSYL01 > DSYL01. Next base: position 3,944 of record JAOAIN010000269.1, on the reverse strand, counting down.
GGAAGATAGACGAAGATGGAGACAATCAAACTACAAGACATCTTGTATATTTAGTCCATGCAAATAATGATATAACTGTGCATACAAGAGCATGTTTTAGAGCAGATAGGGGGTATGTAAGATTTAGTGATTGGACAATACCTTATGCACAATGGTATGACACAACAAAAACCTATATGGAAAGTTATAATATAAGTTCACCAGGGACTACTATGACTTATGGAATGTTTACTTCTCCAATATGGTTTTTTTTAAATAATGCAGAAGGATGGACTCTTACAAGATTATCAGGTAGTATAACAAACAGTATTTATTCATTAAATATAACAGGCACAGATCCATATATGAGGTCTGCGGATAGATTAAATGTGAATAGTGGAGAAGTAAAATATATTAGGTTAAGGATGAAAAATAATAGTGCAGGCAGAATTTCACGTATATACTGGATAACAAATAACGATTCTACATGGAATTTAGCAAAAAGTGTAAGCTTTACAGTTACAGCAAATGATACATCGTTTAAGGAATATATAATAGATTTAACTGGCAATACAAATTGGGCAGGAACAATAAGACAATTTAGATTAGATCCAGTTGATGATGTGGCAACAGGTAATGTTGAACTTGATTATATTAAATTTGATAAAGGTGTTGGGATTGTTCCTACTAATATATATAGGATAATAATGAAACACAGTGGGAAATATATATCAGAAATTAATAATAATATCCAACAAAATGGATTTACAGGTTTGCAGAATCAAAACTGGCGTATAGATGATATAGGCGATAATTATTATAGAATTGTTAATACTTTTAATAACAAAGTTATTGGGGTGGCTGGTTCTCAAACCACAAATGAAGCCAATATTGAATTACAAGACTGGGTGAATGGGGAACATCAATTATGGAAAATAGATGGTCTGGAAGACGGATATTATAGATTAACAGTAAAACATTGTGGTAAAATTTTAACGGTTGCAAATGCATCACAAGATGATGAGGCTAATATTTCACAATCTGATTGGAACGGATATGATAATCAAAAAGTAAGATTTGAAGATTATTCTTTTATACCTACACCATCAGTTACAAAAACTATGACAAGAACATTTACAAACACACCTGTGTTATCGCCAACAAACACAAATACAATTACAAATACAAGAACATCAACAAGGACAATAACACCTACAAGAACATTGGTAATAAGTTCAACAATCACATCAACAAGAACTTTGATATTAAGTCCAACAATAACTAATACTTTGGATTTATTTAGCACATTTACTTTCACGCAAACAAGAACAGCAACATTGACAAGCACACAGATAATAACGAGCAGTGCCACAGCAACAGCGACAGCAACGCTGACAATAAGCAGGACAATGACAGGGACAATAAGTTACACAGCAACAAATACAATGACATTGACAAGCACACAGATAATAACGAGCAGTGCCACAGCAACAGCGACAGCAACGCTGACAATCAGTAGGACAATGACAGGGACAATAAGTTACACAGCAACAAATACAATGACATTGACAAGCACACAGATAATAACGAGCAGTGCCACAGCAACAGTAACAGCAACGATGACAATCAGTAGGACAATGACAGGGACAATAAGTTACACAGCAACAAATACAATGACATTGACAAACACACAGATAATAACGAGCAGTTACACAATAACGTTGACTATGACAGATACACCGATTGTAACAGTGACATTTACCAGAACAGCAACAATAACAGCAACAGCATCTTTTACAACTACACAAACTTACACAGCAATAAGAACATTAACACCAACAGCAAGTATAACTGCTTTAAATATTACTAGTATGACACACACAATAACTTTTACATCAACTCCAATTATCAAAAAGCAACTAACAATCAACGATGTTGTTATATATCCCAATCCATATAATTTAATTAATGATGATTTAAAAATAAAATTCACTGCTACACAAAACTTTAACTTTATAAAAATTAAAATATTTACATCATCTTTTAGGTTGATAAAACAAATTGTAATAGAAGATGTATATTTCCCAGGTGAAAATTTATTGATAATAAATAAAAAATATTTAAGTCAATTTTCAAATGGTGTTTATTATTTTATACTTTATATTAAAAATATGGATGGAGAAGAAGTAAGAAGTAGACCTGAAATATTAATAATATTGAAATAGATGTTGACTATATATAAAATTTGTGATTACATTAAAGGAACTCGTTTTTAAATACAAGCAGGAGAAATAGATTTTGAAAAAAATTTTCTTATTTATAATAGAATTTTTATTTATTTTCATATTTTTATCTTATGCTACTGCAGATAAAATATTCTCACATATTCCTTATAAAAGTGCCCAATGGAAATCAAAGACAACCATAACAGGTAAAGATAAACCTATAACAATAGAACAAATAATTTTTTATAAAGATGATAAAATGAGAACAGAAGCTGTGATGCAGGATCCTTCAACTGGGCAAAAACAAAATACTATAACAATAATTGATGATAAGTTCATTTATTCTTATGATAAAGATAAAAAACAAGGAACTAAAATATCTATAGAATCCAATTCACTTTTAAATCCAGAAAAGCAAAATATACAAATTTCAAAATGTAAAAAATCCGCGATAAAAAAAGGCAATGAAAATATAAATGGGATTCAATGCTCAAAATATGAATATAATTGTAAAATAAATGGAGAGATATTTACTATTACTGAATGGAGAAATAAAGATGGTTTCCCTATTAAAACAATTTCAAAATATCGTGATATTGTTACAACAGTTGAGACATCTGATTTGAAAACAAATATTGGATTATCCGATTCCTTATTTAAACCAGAATCAGATGTGAAATTTATGGATGCAGAAAATATGATGCAGCAAATGGGCAAAAAAATGCAGATGTTAGAAAAACAAAATCAAAAAAATAAATCCAAAGAATTAAACCAACAAAATAAAGAAAATGATATTGAAGAAGAAGACAACGAACATAAAGATATTGATATAAATGAGATGATGAAAAAAATGATAGAAAGGTAACTTAATATATATTAAATTTTAATTTGGAATAAAAAATTATCTTTATTATTATCCTTCCAAATTTCAATTTAATATTTCAAAAAAATAAAAGAAGGAGAGTTTATATGAAAAAAATTTTATTTTTATTATTATCTTTATTTATGATTTTTTACATTTTTTCTTCCTGTTCACAAAAATCATCAGAAATATCAAGTCCAGTTCAAATGCAAACTACCACTTTTTATTCTCCGACAATAACACCAACCACTACAATAACACAAACACATACAAACACTCCAACTGCAACAATTACTTGCACCAATACAAACACATCTACTCCCATAATTGTTGAAATAAAATGCATTGGAACTTCAACACCTTTTATCTGCACAAATATTTATGATACAGGTATAATAGAAAATTATAATAATAACTATGGAAATACTAAGGTGTTTTCCATAGGTGTTGATAGTGCATCAAATAGAAGGCGAGTTCTTATAAAATTTGATTTATCTTCAATACCACAAACTGCACAAATAATAGATGCTAAATTGTTTATTTATATTTCAACTTTTGGGGCAGTAAGTAATCCTTTTTATGTTTCTGCACATAAGATTAATTCTGAGTGGCAGGAGACAACTGAGACATGGAACACACACAATGGTGGAGATTTTTCAAGTAGTGAATCAGGAGTTGTAGCTATTGCATCTACTGGTTCATGTATTATATTTTTAGATAATGCACTGGTACAGGGATGGGTGAATGGAACAATACCTAATAATGGTATTTTATTAAAACAGTCAATAGAAAATACAAGCTTAGATTATATTGTAATAGAAATGAAAGAGTCATTAGAACAATACAGACCATATTTGCAGGTTAAATATATTAATTAA
>JAOAIN010000106.1 GCA_026414685.1 Candidatus Goldiibacteriota bacterium | reverse complement strand
ATGGATTCATCAGAATTTCAAGAAATGATGATTTATTTATGGAATTTGATAATAAAAAGCCATTTTATGCAATTGGACTCAATCTTTGTTGGTCAACAGGGAATGTATTAAAAGATTATGAGAGGTGGCTTAGCGAGTTAAGAGAAAATGGCGGTAACTTTATAAGGTTGTGGATGGCGAACTGGTTTGTTGGAATTGAATGGATTGAGACAGGTATAGGGAATTATGAGCAGCGGCAAAGACAGGCGTTTTTGTTTGATAAAATACTTGAAATGTGCAAAGAAAAGGGGATTTATGTGATGTTATGCCTTGTACCACATGGTGAGTTTTCAACGAAAACAAACAGCAATTGGGATAATAACCCGTATAATTTAAAAAATGACGGGCTTTTAAGGGAACCATCAGAATTTTTTACCGATATGGTTGCCAGACAGGCATTTAAAAATAGATTAAGATATATTATTGCAAGATGGGGGTATTCCCCAAATATTTTTTCATGGGAAATATTTAATGAAACTGAATGGATTGATAATTATAATACTGACAATGTTATACAATGGTATAAGGATATTATTTCTTATATAAAACAACTTGATGTGAACAAACATCTGATATCAACATCCTATGCAAATCCTGGTATGGATGCGTCTATATGGAAACTAAAAGATATAAATTTTACTCAGACACATTTTTATGGAGTAAAGGATGGCTCGGAACTTTATGAATTTTCAAAAGAAAAATTACATAAATATTCAAAGCCACATATTGTAGGAGAGTTTGGAATGGAAGCGGGGGAAGATTTTATAAGGAATAATTTGGATCCAAATGGAATAAGTTTAGTTAGTTCAATCTGGACAGGGGCATTTACGTTATCATTTGGTTCACCAATGCCCTGGAATTGGGATGATTATATAGATAAAAATAATCTTTTCAAAATATTTAAACCCCTTTCAGAATTCATAAAGGATGCGAGATTTCAGGATGAAGATTTAATTGAACTTATAGATAAAAAGATTTATTTTAAGAATATTGAAGATAAACCAGCCGGTAGTGTAATTTTTTATGCAAAAAGTGTATGGGAAAAACCAAAAAAAGATAGATTTATTATAAATGCTGACGGCGAAATGGTTGATTCTTTCATGTTCAATGGTTTTGTATTTGGAGATGTTCATTTAGATATGAAAAATCCACCTGTTTTTATTTTTAAAAATATAAGACCTAGTAAATTCATTGTGAAGATAAATAAAATTTCAGCGGATAATCTGATGGTGATAAATTTAAATGGTATAGATGTTTTAAAAAAAGAATTAAAAGCAGAAAATTATCCAAACAGAAAATTTTTTCCTGAATGGAATATTTTTCAATCAGAGGTTTCAGAAGAATTTTCAATAGATCTTCCTGTAGGAGATAATGAAGTAAAGATAGATAATTATCAAGGTGATTGGTTTAATATAGAATATATTAAAATAACAGATTTTTTAGATCCTCATATTGCTCCTGCTTTTGTTTCTGGAATGCAAGGACCTAATACCGCTTATATTTTTATAAAACACAAGGATTACTCTTTTAGAAATATATCTACATCGGAAATAAAAGATGCATACATAAATATTGAAAATTTAAATGAAGGAAGGTATTTATATAATATAATAAATCCTGAAAGTGGTGATAAACTTGCAGATGGTGAAAAATTAACGATAAAAGGAGCATTGAAATTGGATTTGCCAGCATTTAATACTTCTCTTGCTGTAAAAATAAAAAATCTGAGTGTTAAAAATAAAAAAAATGAAAAATCAAATAACAGAGTTTTTAACAGATAGAAAAAAATTAAGACAGTTAGGATTAGTGATTATTGATACTGAAAAAATATTAAAGGATCTTTTAAATTCTGGATTCATTTTAAAATATTTTTTGTATACACAAGATACCGAAAATCTTATAAAAAAATATAATATAAAAGATAATTTGTTAAAAGTTAAGTCTTCTTTGATAAATAAGCTTTCAAGTGTTGAGAATAACCGTGGTTTTATTGCTGTATTTCAAATACCACAAAATAATAAACTTATTGCAGAAAATGAGAAAAGACTCATACTTTTTGATACTATACAAGATCCTACAAATGCAGGTGCAATGATAAGAAGTGGTATGGCTTTTGAATTTGATTCTTATTTATTTCTTGATTCTGTTTATATTTTTAATGATAAAACTATACGAGCATCAGCTGGAGCATGTTTTATGGTTAAATATTCAGATGTTATATTAGACGATATAAAAAAATTGAAAAATAAAAAATATAAAATAATAGTAACCGATAATGAAAGAGGTGAAGATATAAAAAATATTATGAAATATTTTGATGATAAATTTATACTTGTTTTTGGCAATGAAGGTTCTGGGATAAGAGAGGAAATAAAAAAAGTATCGGATATAAGTGTGCAGATTAGTTATCCGAATAAAAAAGTTGAATCATTAAATGTTGCAAATGCTGCTAGTATTTTATTTTATGAAATCCATAATATGACACAATGTGAAAAAAATATTTAATGTAGATTTTTTAAATATGTTTATGAAAAAACAAAATAAAAAATCCAACAGGAGGATTAAAATGAGAATTGCAATTGCATCCGATCATGCGGGTTATAAATATAAAGAAGAAATTAAGAAATATTTACAGAAAAAAAATATAGAAGTCATTGATTTTGGTACAAATTCGGAACAGCCTTGCGATTATCCTGATTTTATTTTTCCTGCTGCCGGTGCTGTTGCAAATGGAGAATGTGATAAAGGCATAGTTTTAGGCGGTTCAGGAAATGGAGAGGCAATGGCTGCAAATAAAGTAAAAGGTATACGCTGTGCTGTTTGCTGGAATTTAGAATCAGCAAAACTTGCTTCAGCTCATAATAATGCAAATATGATTTCAATAGGACAAAGAATGATGGAACTAAAAACAGCACTTGATATTATTGATACATGGCTTAATACTCCTTTTGAAGGTGGAAGACATATACAGAGAATAAAAAAGATGGAGAATGAATATAATTATAATAATTGAGATATATCAAATAATTTTCTTGTTTTTTTATTTTTTTTACAAGTTTAAATAATCTTTATTTTTATATCTATATTTTTATTTGATATTAATTTTATTAATAACCATTTTGTAATAGTTATTAAAAATTTTCATTACATCTATTTTATGGTAAATGAAAAAAATTAAATAATTTTTAATAAATTTTTTATATATTTTCAATAAAAAATCCCACTTTAAAAACCCCTTATAATATAAAGAGTTTTTTACATATAAATACAAAAAAAATATTGACATTTTGGTGTTTTTTGTATATTATTGTTAAAAAGTGGTAAAAAGTGGTAAAAATTGTAAAAAGGAGCTTTTATGCTCAATCTTGGATTTATTGGTGAGGATGAGAGAAAAATAGATTCAAAAGATAGGGTGCCATTACCTTTTAAATTTAAAAATTATATAGAGGAAAGAGCAACAAATCCAGAAGCAAAAAATACAATTATTTTAAAAAAGGCCAAAGGTGGAAAAAGATGTCTTGAAGCAATGCCAAGCGAAACGTGGGAAAAAATGGTAAATGAATATATACAGAAAGCAACCCTTGATAATGAAAATCAGGATGATGAATTATGGAAGAAAACCCGAGGGGCTTTTGAAGTGAAAATAGATAGTATGGGTAGAATTCGCATCCCTAAAATACTTAAAGAATTTGCAAATATTAATAAAAAAGTAATTTTCATAGGAGCAATAGACAGGATTCAGATATGGAGTGAAGAAGAATTAAAAAAATATGATGAAGAAAATCCATAAGATGGAGGTATAAATGAATTTAAAATTATCTTCTAAAAAAGTTGTTGAACTAATATTGAAAGGAAATATTGATATAGAAGATATCATTGCACTTAAAGGTATAATAACATCTTTTATTGAAAAAGAAAATTTCTTTTTTATTTTGGACTTTTCAAAAGTGGAGCACCTGAATGTAAGTGGTATAGAATATTTGAATGAAAGAAAAGAGAGGGTAAGAAGTTTGGGTGGTGATCTGAAAATTATAGGATGTAATGAACATGTTAAAAATTTGTTCATTTATGCAGGATATATTGGTGAATTTGATTTTTATAACAACGAAGAAGAAGCAATGAAATCATTTGAAAAGTATTTATGAATTATCCGCATCAACCGGTTCTTTTAAATCAAACCATTGAATTTTTGAACATTCAGAATAAAGATGGAGTATGGGTTGATGCTACTTTGGGGCTTGGTGGACATAGTGAAGAAATTTTAAAAAGAATAACCCCTGACTCATTATTGATAGGTATAGATTGTGATGAAGAAAGCATTGAAATTGCAAAAAAACGACTCAAACATTATAAAAATTTTATACCTGTTCATTCTAATTTTAAAGATTTAGATATCATACTTGCTGAAAATAAAGTGAGAGAAATTGATGGTATCATATTTGATCTGGGGTTTTCAAGCTATCAGATAGAGAAATCTGGCAGGGGTTTTAGTTTTTTGGTTGATGAAAAACTTGATATGCGCTTAGATAAAAGACAGGGTTTATCAGCGGATTATATCATTAATCATTACAGCAAAGAAGAATTGGATAAAATAATAAAAGAATATGGTGAGGATAAAAATCATAAACGACTTGCGGAATTAATTTTTAAAAATAGGCCGGTTAGGACAACAAAAGAACTTGCTGAGATTGCAATTAGGGTAAATAAAAAGGAAAAAAGAATTCACCCTGCTACAAGGTTATTTCAGGCAATAAGGATAGAAGTTAATAATGAGTTAAATGTTCTTGAAATAGGGCTTATAAAAACATTGAGATATTTAAAAAGTGGAGCCAGAATGGCTGTAATCAGTTTTCATTCTTTGGAAGATAGGATAGTTAAAAATTTTTTTCAAAAAGAATCAAGGGATTGTATATGTGAAAATAAAAAGATGATATGCAATTGCGGTCATAAAAAAGTTCTTAAAATTTTAACAAAAAAGCCTGTAATGGCTGATAAGGATATGATAAAGATCAATCCACGTGCTAGAAGTGCACATTTAAGAGTTGCTGAGAAAATATAAAAGGTGGTAAAAATGATATCAGGTAGTTTTACCAGGAGAAAATATTTAAGAATATTTGATCCGGAGTACAATTATTCATCAAATAGGGCTTTGAAAAAAATTATCCTTATCATCATTATTATTTTTCTATATATGTTTATATGTGTGTGGTTATCTTCTCAAACAATAAAATATAATTATAAAAGCAATGAAATAAGTAAAGAGCGTGATAGATTAAAAATTGCTAACAGAGCACTTGAAATAAAATTGCAATCAATGATGTCAAGCGACCAAATTGCCAAGGTAGCCAAAGAACGCTATGGTTTTAAAAATCCTTCTGATGGTCAGGTAATAATAATAAAAAAAGATAAATCAATTTTTAAAATTATATTTGCTATGGTAAAAGGAGAAAAGATTTGATGCATAATGACAAAGAGAATTTTTTAAGCATTAATTTTAAAATAACCATTATTTTTTGGTTTTTAATAATACTTGGATTTATAGCGATTTTTAGAATAATAAATCTGCAGATAATAAGTTATTCTTTTTATAAGGATAAAGCAAAGAAAATGCATCTCTCCACAATAAAGCAACAGATAGGAAGGGGAAGTATTTTTGATAGAAATAATAAAATTCTCGCAGAATCAATAAAAACACAAACAATATACATATGCCCCAGAAATATAGAAAATAAATGGAAGGTTTTAGATATATTAAAAAACAATTTAAATTTACCGGAGAGTTATTTATTAAAAAAGATTTCAAGTAAAAAATATTTTGAATATATAAAAAGAAAAGTTGACGCTGCAGTTGCAGAAAAAATATTGAGTTACAATTTGCCAGGAGTATATGCGCAGGTAGAGGAAAAAAGATTTTATCCGATTGGAGAATCTGCGGCTCATGTTATAGGTTTTACTGGATTGGATAATACTGGACTAGAAGGGCTGGAGTATAAGTATGAGAAATATTTACACGGGAAAACAGGAAGATTACAGATAAAACGCGATGCCCTGGGAAGACCTATTCTTATAGATTCGGTTGAAATAAAAAAGGCAGAGCGAGGGGCGGATTTATATCTTACAATTGATTCAAATTTACAAGTGGCAGCTTACAATGAATTAAAACAAACAGTTGAAAAATTTAAGGCTAATTCTGGAACTGTAATAATAATGAACCCCAATAATGGCGAGATATATGCTATGGCTAATTATCCATCATATAATCCTTATAATTTTAAAAATTATGAAAAAACATTAATTAGAAATAAAGCTATTACAGATTTCTATGAGCCTGGTTCAACTTTTAAGATTTTCACTATGTCTGCATTTTTAAGAGAATTCAAAGATGGCGAACAACATAAAATTTTTTGTGGAAATGGTGAATATGAATATTTTGGAAGAAAGGTTCATGATCATGAGAAGCATGGCTGGTTAACAGTTCCTGAAATAATCAAATTTTCTTCAAATATTGGTATTGTAAATCTAGCTTTAAAGGTGGGGCAGGAGAAATTATATTATGAATATAATAGATTTGGTTTTGGAAAGGAAACCGGTATTGATTTACCTGGTGAGACAAGTGGTATTTTGAGACATTATAAAAATTGGGATAATATAAGTTTAACTTCTATTCCCTATGGTCAGGAAATTGCTGTAACATCAATTCAGCTGGCAAAGGCATATTCAATTATTGCAAATGGCGGCTATGATATTTCACCACATGTTGTGGATAGAATTGTTAAAAATAATAAAGTTATATATAAACCTTCTAACAAAAGAACTATAAAAATAATTGAAGATGAAGAAAGACAGAAACTAATATCGATGTTAACTGCTGTAACTGAAAATGATGGCTCGGGTAAAAAAGCTGCTATTTCAGGTTATCGGATTGCTGGAAAAACAGGAACTGCACAAAAACATAATCCGGATGGTAAAGGTTATGCAAAAGGTAAATATGTTGCATCATTTATTGGGTTTTTACCAGCTGATAAACCAGAAGTTTTAACCCTCGTTGTTATAGATGAACCGAAGACAATATATTTTGGTAGTGAGGTTGCGGCTCCAGTTTTTAAGAATTTAAGCAGAATTGCGATATCAATATTGAAAATATCTTCAGATAAAACTTTTTTGGTGCAGCATGACGAAAAAATGGAAAAAAACATTGAAATGCCAGATTTGTTTTTAAAAGATACAAAAGAAGCAAAATTATTTTTTAAAAATGAAAATTTAAATTATAAAATTTTTGGCGAAGGGAAAAAAATTATTGCTCAAATACCAAAACCTGGTACAAAGTTAAATAATCAAGATATTGTTTATGTTGTTACAGGAGATATATTATCAAATGATGAAATGAAAATTTATATGCCAGATATTGGTGGATTGCCTATAAGAACAGTTATAGAAATATTAAATTCTATAGGATTAAAAGTAAAATGCAACGGTAGTGGTTTTGCAATTTCTCAACAACCAAAACCAGGGGTTGTTATTAAAAAGGGGCAGTTATGCATAATTGATTTTGCTATGAAGGATGAAGGATGATGAGAAAACTAAACTTGAATGAAGTTTTAAGGGTTATAAAAAAATACAAGGTCATAAATGCAAATAAAAATGTTTTTATAAAAGGAATATCTGATTCATCACAGGAAATAAAACAAGGATATCTTTTTGCTTGTATAAAAGGAATATCTACCGATGGACATGACTTTGTGAATGATGCAATAAAAAGAGGCGCAAGTGTTATTCTGTCTTTAAAGAATATGAAAGTACCTGAAAATGTAACACTTATAATTGTAAAAGATACAAAAGAATGTTTTTATAAAATAATAGATTATTTTTATTCTGAATCAAAAAAAGATATAAGGATTTTTGGAATAACAGGAACAAAGGGTAAAACAACAGTATCATATATGATAGCGGATATTATTAAAAAGACATTGAAAAAGCAAGTGACGGTCATAGGAACCATTGCATATAAGGTTGGTAATAAAATATATAGTTCAAAAAACACAACCCCATCTAATCTGATTATTCATAGATTATTATATGATTCCTACAAAAAAGGAATAAAAAATGTTGTGATGGAAATATCATCACATGCTCTTGATCAGGATAGAATAAAAAATATACATCTTGATGTTGCTGTGGTTACCAATGTAACTCGTGATCATTTTGATTATCACGGTAATTTTAAAAATTATCTGAATGCAAAATTAAAAATAATAAATTATTTAAAACCAAGAGGTTTACTAATTGTTAATCTAGATGATAAAAATTATAAATATTTTATAAAAAAAGCTAAAGAAAAGAAAGCAAAAATAATCACTTATAGTGTAAAAAAAGAAGCGGATATAAAAATTATTAAAAGTGAAATCAATATAAAAAGAATGGTTGCGCAGGTCAAAATAAAAGATGAGATTTATGAAATACAATCAAAACTAATTGGTGAGCATAATTTACATAACATCATGGCATCTATTGGCGCAATGATGAATTTTACTAATACAAATAAAATAATAAATGTTATGAATGAATTTAAAGGAGTAAAAGGAAGAATGGAGGTTATTTATAATAAAAATTTCACTGTTATTGTTGATTATGCACATAATGCGGATTCATTAAAAGAAACCTTAATTACTTTAAATAAAATAAAAATCGGTCGTTTGATTGTGATGTTTGGTGCTGGTGGAAACAGAGATAAGGGGAAAAGACCAGTAATGGGTAGTATTGCAGAGAGATTTGCAGATATTGTTATAGTGACATCAGATAATCCAAGATTTGAAGAACCTAAAAGTATTATAAATGATATTTTAAGTGGAATGAAAGGAAATATAAAAACTTATGTTGTTGAAGATAGGAAAAAAGCTATATATAAGGCAATTAGTTTGGCTGATAAAAATGATATTGTGCTACTTGCCGGGAAGGGACATGAAATATATCAGGAAATTAAAGGTAAAAAATATCCATTTGAAGATGGAAAAATTGCACTAAAAGCAATAAAGGATTTGAAATGAATTTAACTTTAAAGGAAGTATATAAAGTTTTTAATAAAAAGTTTGAATTACAGAGAGATGAATATATAAGTGGTATTTCTGTTGATACAAGAACCATGAAACGTGGAAATGTTTTTTTTGCAATAAAAGGTGAAAATACTGATGGACATAATTATATAAGAGAGGCATTTGACAAGGGGGCAATTCTTGTTGTTGCTGAAAAATATCAGGATAAAAAAATCATAAATGTAAAAGATACCAGACAGGCATTATTAAAACTGGCACATTATTATCTTGAAAAAATGAAAAATATAAAAATTTTTGCAATTACGGGAAGTAATGGAAAAACAACTGTAAAGGAAATATTATACAGAATTTTAACAGAAAAAATAAAAAAAAGATATGTCCTTAAAAGTCAGAAAAGTTTTAATAATAAAATAGGCATTCCACTTACTGTATTTAAATTAAATAAAAATCATAAAATTTTAGTCCTGGAAATAGGTATGAATAGAATAGGAGAAATAAAAGAAATTATGGATTTTATAAAAGTTAATGTTGCGGTGATAACAAATATTGGAACTTCTCATATAGGATTATTGAAAAGCAGGGATAATATAGCAAAGGCAAAAGCAGAAATATTTCACGGTTTGAAAAAAGGTGGATTGGCTATTTTGAATAAAGACAGTGATTATTATGATTTTTTATTTGAGAGAGTAAGAAGATTGAATAAAAAAATAAAAATTATAAATTTTGGTTTTTCAAAGGATGCAGATTTTAGAATATCAAATGTTTTGAATTCCGATAAAAAATTGATTTTCACTTTAAATTTTAAGAAGAAAAAAGAAAATATAGAAACTAAATTGCCAGGAAATCACAATGCTTTAAATATTGCAGCAGCAGCAGCTGCTGCCACTTATGAAAATATAAATTTATTAGAAATAAAAAAGGCAATGAAAAATTTTAAACTGAAATCCATGATGAGATTAGAGAAGAAAAAAGTTGAAGGAATTACAATCATACAGGATTGTTATAATGCCAATCCGGACTCATTTAAAGCTGCACTGCAATTTTTAAGAGATGCCGGATTCAAAAATATAATTGCTGTTATTGGTGATATGTATGAGCTCGGAAATTATACAAGAAAATTTCATACTGAAGTTGGCAGTTTGTTTAAAACAGTGGAATTGAAAAAATTAATAGTAACAGGAAAATATTCCGATTATTATTATAAAGGGTTTATAAATGCTGGTGGAAGAAATGATATGGTTAAAATTTTTAGTTTTAATAGACAAAAACAAATAGGAAATTATTTAACGAGAATAATTAAAAGTGGTGATACCCTTTTTTTAAAAGGTTCCAGAAAAAATAAACTAGAAAATATTTTAAATAATTTGAAATTTATTTATAAAAGGAGATAAAATGTTTTATCATCTTATTTATCCGTTGCATGAATATATTTCATTTTTTAATATTTTCAGATATATCACAGTCAGAGCAGCTTTTGCAGCAATAACTGCTTTTATCATTGCGGTATTGATAGGA
>JAOAIN010000136.1 GCA_026414685.1 Candidatus Goldiibacteriota bacterium | reverse complement strand
ATTCAAACAAGAATTGGCTGCTGATTTTATGATGAAGGGTGTTATAACATCTGTAAAAGATGAAAAAGGTGGAGAAAAAGTTATATATTATCAGGTTGATATGGAATTATTTGATCTTGAAACAAATGCAAAAGTATGGGTTGGGCAGAAAAAAATAAAAAAATACATTTCCAAACCTGGACTTGGTTTCTAAAAAATAGTTATAATATTCGGTACTGCCTTTCAAGGCAGTACCGAATTAATAAAGAGAGTAGAAAATGAAAAAATCTTTAATATTACCTTTGAGTTTAATAATAATTTTTTTAACTGCCTGTGCAGTTCCATTTCATAAAAAACTTGACCAGTATCTTTCTAATGACCAATTTAAAGAAGCTGACGAACTTATAGAATCTGAAAAAACAAATCCAAAGGAAAATATATATTCATCCAAAAATGAACTTTTATATTATTTTGATAAAGGCGCTGTGCGCCAGATGATGGGCGATTATAAAACATCATCTGAAAATCTTGAAAAGGCAGAAGATATTATAGATAAATTATATACTAAAAGTTTAACTGATGAAACATGGTCGTTTTTTTCAAATGATTTAAATTTAAATTATACAGGTGAAGATTTTGAACAAGTGATGGTGAATATTATTAAGGCGTTAAATTACATGTATGAAGATAATTTTGAAGGAGCAGCTATTGAAGCACGAAAAATAAATCATAAATTAAATTATTTTCAGGACAGTTACGGTGATAAAGCGATATATACAGATGATGCTTTTGCAAGATACTTATCTGCTTTTGCTTATGAAGCGATTGGAGCTATTAATGATGCCTATATTGATTATAAGAAAAGTTTAAAAGCGTATCAGAAATATAATAGTATTTATGGTACAGAAATACCGGAATTTATAAAATGTGATATTTTTAGAATGGCAGATGCTTTAAAATTTTATGATCATTTTGAAAATTTTAAAAGAGAATGGGGCGATATAGGATTTATTAAATACAACGATTTAAAGAAAGCATCAGAAGTTATGATTGTTATATATGATGGTTTACCTGCATATAAAATAGATGATAGGGCAATGCCTAAATTTGTTCATAGGGGCTATGCAGTTGAAAAAGTTATTGTAAAGGATGGTGATAAATCATATTCTTCGGTTGTTGCGCAGGATGTGAGTAAAATGGCTATTAAAAATTTAGAGAATAAAAATCTTGCAATACTTGCAAAAACATTGGTAAGGAATGTTGCCAAAAAGATAGCAAAGGATATACCGATATTAAATTTATTTATAGGAGAAGAAAAAGCAGATACAAGATGCTGGCGAACAATACCTGCTAGGTTTCAGATTGTTAGATTTATGGTTATACCCGAAAGTAAAAGAAAGATAATAGCTGAAATTTATATAAAAGATAAAAAAGACCCAATTCAACAAATTTTTGAAATATATCTAAAACCAGGAAAGAAAAAAGTTATACCGATTTATATGTTTCGTTGAAAAGGAGATTTAATTTGAAAAAATATATTTTTTTGTTTTTATTAATTATTATTGCAAGTTGTGCAACTTTTAATTTTTATAATAAAATTGATACTGCCATACTATCTGGAAATTTTACTGAGGCAGATCAAATCATAGAACAAGAAAAAAATAAATATGCAGGTGAACATGAACTTTTATACTATTTTGATAAAGGAGCAATCTTACAGATGGCAGGAGATTATGATGGTAGTACAGAGCATCTTAATAATGCGGAGTTAAAAATAGAATCACTTTATACAAAAAGTGTAACCAAAGAATTATCATCTTATTTTACCAATGATATGTCGCTTCCTTATGAGGGAGAAGATTTTGAGCAGGTGATGGTTCATATTTTAAAAGGGCTAAATTTTATGTATAAAGGTAATTTTGACGGTGCTCTTGTAGAAGCGCGCAAAGTGAATCACAGATTGAATTTACTTTCTGATAGATATGAAGGTAAAAATATTTATAAAGAAGATGCCTTTGCCAGATATCTTGCAGCAATAGCTTATGAAGCAAAGGGGGAAATGAATGATGCGTTTATTGCTTATAAGAAGGCATTGAATGTTTATAAAGATTATCAGAATTTGTATGGAATGCCTGTTCCTGAGAATTTAAAAAGTGAGTTGTTGCGAGCTGCTGATGGAATTAAATTTTATGATGAAATAGAGGAGTTGCAGAAAGAATGGGGACACAGAGTATATTTTGAAAGATATAAGGATTTCATTCAAAAAGGAGAGGTTATTTTTGTCATATATGATGGAATGGCACCTTACAAGATAAGCAAACATATAGATTTTCCAGTTAAGGAAAAAGATAAAATTTCATATTATGTTAAAGTTGCTTTCCCAAAATTCATTGCAAGAGAAAATGTAGTATCTAACGCAGAGATATTAATTGATGATATGAAAGTAAATAGTTTCATAGCTGAGGATTTAACTTTAATTGCAATAAAAACCCTTGAAAATAAAAATTTTTTAATTGAAGCTAAAGCAGTTGCCAGAGCAATTGCAAAATATCAGATGGCACGTGCTGTGAGCAATGATGGGAAAAATAAATTAATGGGACTTGCTGCAAACATATTTAATATTGCAACAGAACAAGCAGATACAAGAAGTTGGAGAACTCTTCCGAGTAGATTTCATTTGATGCGCGTTGTTTTAGAACCAGGTCAATATCAATTAAAATTAAAATTAAATTTAATAAAAGGTGGTTTCAAAGAACAAATATTTGATATTAAAATAAAATCTGGCAAGAAAAAAGTTATACCTGTGTTTTGTTTTAAATGAATTTTTTATGTAAACAAAAATTGTAAAAAATACGTCAAAATCAAAAATTAAACAAGGAGGAGATAAATATGAAAAAGATTAAAAAGGTTTTATCGTTTGTTCTTGTTGTTTTTTTTATTACGACGGTATTGTTTGCATATATACCGGAGAATAATGAAGAAAATACCTATTTAGAAAGAGTTGAAAATCCATTTTTTGAAGTGACACAATTAATAGACGATGGAATTAAAGCAGTAAGACAAGAAGTTGTTAGTTCTTCTTATGAAAATAAAAGGACTACAAATCTTGGCACAAGAGGTATTGAAGAAGGAGAATCAGGCAAAGAAGAGGTGACATCAAAAGATATTTTGTATTATGAACCAAAAGAGGAGATCTATGAGGCAAAGGAAGTTATGGATGAGATTTTAATTTGGACAACAATGTATAAAACAACATCTGCGGATGATGTTGTAACTTATAAAAAGATGCTTGGTTTCATAAAAGAGAAGGCAAAATATCTTGATAAACTTATAAATGCTTTAAAATATGAAAAAGATAATAAAGACCTTGTGATGCAATATAAATTAAAAATTAAAAAAATAGATAAGGACTATAAAACTTATAAGAAAAGATTAAAAGGTAAAATACTTTTAATTGAAAATAAACCGTTACCAGAACCATCACCGGCAGAATAAAAATAAATTTGAATTTCAAAAATTAAATATATTATAATGGGAGGGAAAAATATCTTTTTATAAAGTGAGGTGTGGTATGATAAAAACAGTTAAAAAAATTTTAAATTTTTTAAATTCGCAGGCTGATCCTTCTCAAATTGCAATTGGTGCAATACTTGGTTTGTTTGCTGCTTTTTTATCGCCAGCATTTTTTAATGTGATTTTTATATTTCTTATAGCTTTGCTTTTGAATTGTAATTTTGGGGTTTTTTTTGTGTGTACAGGTTTATTTAAAATTTTAACGATGGGGGTTGACCCAATAGGAGATATAATTGGAAAATGGATTTTAACGCAGGATTTTTTATTGCCTTTATGGAAAACATTATCTCAGATTCCAATTTTAACACTTACCAATTTTAACAATACTGTGATTATGGGAAATTTTATTATAGGAGTAATTTTTATTCCTTTAATCTGGATTATAACTATTAAATCAGTTGAGTATTATAGAAAAAATTTAAGAGATAAAGTAAAAAAATTTAAAATAATGCAGATTCTTACAGGTGTAGATTTAATTGAAAGGGGTGAAAAATAATGAAAATAATAAGACCTGCTGGAGTAATATTTTTTTCTGTTGTATTAATTCTTATTATTGTTTTTAATCTTTTTTTTCTGGATATTTTTATTAAAAATACACTTATAAAGATAGGCGAAGAAATATTTAAAGCCAAAGTCGAAATAAAAAGTGTAGATATAAAATTGTTAAAATCACGGATGGAAATAAAAGAGTTAAAAATTGCAGATAAAGATAATGAATTTAAAAATATATTTGAAGCAGAAAAAATTGTTTTTGATTATGAATTTGTCCCATTGTTAACTAAAAAAGTTATTATTGATAATATTGAATTAGCCGGTTTTGCAACAGGAACAAAAAGAGAAAAATCAGGCAGATTGCCAGAAAAGAGAATAAAAGAAATAGAGAAAAAAGAAAAAAAGCAGAATAAAGAAAATAAAATATTCAATGCTCTTGTAGATAAAGTGGGTTTAATAGCAGAAAAAGAAATAAAAAAGTTGCCTTTGACAAAAACAATTGACAAAGCAATAAGTATTAAAGATAAAAAAATAGAAGATTTGATTAAAAAGGAAGAACTTGAAAGTTACAAAGTAATAATTTCATCAAAAACTAAAATTTCCGAAACAAAAAATAATATTGAAAATAAAATAAATTCTTTAAACATACAGAAAAGGACCGATGAAATAAAGAAAAAAGTAGATAAAATTAAAGAAGTAAAGATTGTAGGGGCCGCTGATATACCAATGGCAACAGCTAAATTAAAAGAACTGGATGAAATAAAAAACGAAGTAAATTTAGTTAAAAAAGATGTTGATTCAATAAAATCTGAATCAGAAGAATTTATTAAATTTACTGGGAATATACCAAAAGAGATAAATTTAGCAAAAGAAAAAGACATTCAAATGATAATGGCAAAAATGGATTTGGATATTTTAAATGCTAAGGATATTGAGACAGCCTTAATAGGCCCTATTTGGAAATCAAGAATTGATAGGATTTTACACATTATAAATACTGTAAATAAATATATTCCTGCTGGGAAAAACACAAAGAAAAAAAGATATTATGAAGTTGTTAGAAAGAAAGGAACTGACATACATTTTATTGCAGATAATCCATCATTTTGGATAAAAAATATAAAAATATCAAAAAGTGATAAAGCTGATGGCTTGGGAATTTCTGGACAAATAACTGATTTATGTTTTGAACAGAATATTATTAATAAACCATGTGTAATTGAATTAGTTGGGAAAAAAGATAACAAATTTTTTAATGCTTTTTTAAAAATAGACAGGATAGATAATATAAAAGATATTTATTTAATAAAAGTATATGGACTGACCACTGATGAGATAGGATTAAAAAATGTTGATTATGGAAATATAAAATTTATAAATGGTTTTGTTAATGCAGAAGTAAAAGCCAATATGGATGACAATAAAATAAAAATTGATGGTGATATAAATATCTCCGGTATAAGATTTGATGCTAATGATAAACAGGATATATTGTTTACTGTTTTATCATCTATTGAAAATATGAAAGTTGTATTTAATGCTATTGCGATTGATTCGAAAATTGAATTCAATGTTAATTCAGATATTTTAAGTAGAATAGAACAAGCGTTAAAAAAGGTTTATGGAAAAAAGATACAAGAAGCTCATAATGAAATAGAAAAACAAATCGGTAATCTTACAAAAAGTGAAAATGAAATACTTAATAAATTATCACAACAATCATTAATTGATATAAAAAATAAAATCAATGAATTGACAAAGAATACAAATTCATTAGACACATATATTGAAAATATTAAGAATGAAATAACTAAAAAGATAAATGACACTCAAAAAGGCACAACAGATAAAGTATTGAAAGGAATATTTAAATAAATTTTCTGTATTATATTTTATTTTAGTCAAAGAGTGATATATTAATTGAAAATAAAAAAGGCGGATTTAAAAAATCCGCCTTTTTTATTTTAACTAAATTGTCATCTTAATATAATGAATTTCTCAATTTTGGATTTGCAAGTTTCGCCTTTTCTTAATGCTTTGATGTAGAAATAATATGTTCCATTTGCCAGTGTTTTTAAATCATTTATATTTACATCAACTATTCCTGCTCTTGCAACAGTAGTTGCTTGTGCTCCTTCATATTTTATTTCTTTGATTAATCTGTAACCTGATGTGTATATTCTTATTACAAGTTCGTCTATATCTTGCTGGGCAATCGTTATTTTAATTTTAAACTCAGTATTTGTTTCTGGATTCACTGGATTTGGATATGGCCGAACATCTGTTATTGCCTGTGCAGTTGGTGTTACTGTTGGTGTGAGTGTTACTGTCACCGTGATTGTGTTGGTTATTGTTCTTGTTGATGTTGGCGTGGATGTTAATGTTCTTGTTGCTGTTGGTGTAGATGTGCGTGTGAATGTGAAGGTGGGTGTTGGTGTCCAAGTTGGTGTCCATGTAGGTGTCCATGTTGGGGTTATTGTCCATGTTGGAGTCCATGTGCGTGTTGATGTTGAAGTATCCACAGGAGTATTTGTGTATGTTGGCGTATTTGAATAAGTAAATGTTGGTGTATTTGTTCTTGTAAACGTTGAGGTGAAAGTTAATGTGACAGTATATGTTTGAGTGCGAGTTGGTGTCACAGTTGGTGTGTTAGATGATACTGTATCTGTAATTGTCCATGTGGATGTGGGTTCAGTAGTATTTGTTCTTGTAAATGTGGCAGTAGGAGGTATGGGGGTATTGGTAGCAGTTGCAGGTAAAGAAGTATTGGTGAATGTTGCAGTTGGTGGTATTACAGTATTTGTTCTTGTAAATGTGGCAGTAGGAGGTATAGGGGTATTGGTAGCAGTTGCAGGTAAGGAAGTATTTGTAGCAGTAGGTGGTATAGAAGTGTTAGTTGGAGTTAGAGTTCTTGATGCGGTTGCTGTCGGTGTTGATGTAGGTGTAAATGTATTGGTACTTGTATATGTAAATGTGACAGTTATTGTCCGCGAAGGGGTTATTGTGGGTGTGTTTGTGGGCGATGGCGGTGTTCCTGTCCAAGTTTGTGTTATTGTTGGAGATATTGAATACGTCGGTGATATAGTTCTCGTGAAAGTGGGTGTTGCTGTGCTTGTATAGGTTTCAGTAAAAGTTCTTGTTGATGTATATGTAAAGGTAGCAACGGGTGTATTAGTTGAAGTAGGAGATGCAGTGTTAGAGTAAGTAGGAGATGCAGTTCTAGAAGGAGTGAAAGAAGGTGAAGCAACAGGTGTATTAGTTGAAGTAGGAGATGCAGTGTTAGAGTAAGTAGGAG
>JAOAIN010000114.1 GCA_026414685.1 Candidatus Goldiibacteriota bacterium | reverse complement strand
CCTTTATCAGTAACTGCTGCACTAAACCACCATTCAAGACGTAAATAAGGACCAAATGCAATAAAATCAAAAGGTCTTATATACAATGTTGCAGCAGAACCTATTGACCTGATTCCAAAAATACCATCTAATAATTCGCCTTGTTTTATACTGCCAAAATCAGAAATGGAATCCCCGAGTCCAGGGAACCAATCAAAATAAAGCATATCAAAATCTATATGTAATAATTTCCCTGTCCTCTTAAAAACATTCCTGGTAGGTTTTATCACACCTTTATCAAGGACAAGATATTTTTCCTGTTCTGGAATCTTAAATAGAACTTTACCACCAAAAATCTTTGTATCTATTTTTCCATCACTTACCGAAACTTTTTCTTTCACTTCAAACGCAATTTTTTCTCCTGTTTTAGAATTAAAAATATATTTTATATCTTTTAACATTATCTCTTTTGCTTTGCCCTCTAAATCTTTTATAAATATCCTATCATCTGTTTTTCCAAGTAATTCTGCTTGTATAACTTTTTCATCCTTCATTATTATATTTACATTTTCTGCATACAATAAGGTAAAACTAAAGATTACAAAAATACAAATAAATAATTTTATAAATATTTTCATTTATGCCTCCTATTTTAAAATAATATTGATAATTTCTATTTAAAGACACACTCTATTTGCAAATTTATATATGATTTAACGTATCGCAGGTTTTAATTTTATAAGTCGCTCTTCCCAGTTTATGAGTTTATCCGGACTTTCTTCAAAATGAAAAACCTTTATTTTAATTATTTTATTATTATCAATCAGATAATCATTTAATGATTTTACTAAAATATCAGAACATTGATTTATATCTGTTATTTTTACTCCATTGATTTCTAATATGATATCATTAATTGATAATCCAGAAAGTTTTGCTGGGCTATCAAGAAACACATTCGCCACATATACAACTTTTGATTTTTTATTGATATATTCAAGTTTCTCTTCATCTGAAGTTTCTGCAAAAGTAAAACCAATGATTGGTGGCAATTTTATATTATGATTAATCAAAATAGAATAAATAGAATCTGCCATTTTTTGAACAAGACTTGTATTGGCAAGATAAAAAGATAATACTTTACCGGTTGTTAAATTTAAATATAAATAATTAAAACCTGATACCATATCATATACATCCTTGAATGGCAATATTATAGTCTCTTCTTTTTGAGTTGTAGAATAGGTTGTCTGATAGGTACCACTAAAAGTCGGTATATAATTCCAACCGATAAAAAAACCACCATAAGAAGGTACATAATCGGTCCAACTCTGTGTTTCTGTCCATTTTAATCTAGCTTTAAAAGAATATTTATCAACTGTTATTTCTACCGGTTGTCTTCCATTTATCCAAATATCCGATTGCAAATTCTGCAAATTAGCCAGCGCTTCTTCAAAATCATAAATTTTCTGTGGAACATAAATACGATAGCTATAACCCCCCCACTGCCAGGGTGATTTTTTTACTGTGGCACAGCTTAAAAAAAATAAAATAAAGATAATAAAAAATATATAAATCTTTTTCATATCACATCGCCTCCTATGTTATTTTAAATTAGTTATATTTTTTATCTTTTCCCATCTTTCAATATCACCTTTTATTATTTTAAAAATTCTATTTGGCATAATTTTTTTTATTTTTAAATTCGTTAAATATTTATTATAATCACGTTTTTTAAGTTTATTCAACAGCAAATTAAATTCGTATTTTAACTGGCTATCAGTCACTTTGATTTTTTTACATTTTACTACTTTAATTTTAGAAATATCAAAATTATAACCTCGTCTTTTTGCTTCTTTATAAACATAAAATAAATAAGAATTAATAAGATCCAATGGATGTTTCTCTACTATAAATCTTAAAAGTTGTGGATGATTTTTATAACCACGAGTTAGACCAGATAAAACTTTTCTTGCAAGCAATGCTTCTCGCCATAGTGCAACAAGCCCTTTGGCATCTAAGTATTTTGGATGGACAGACCATAATCTCATGTTACTGCCACTTATACCATCTAACCCAGTCAACATACATTTTCTGTGGGAAACTCGTTGTCATATCTGGGGCACCTGGCCAATTGCCACCAACTGCCACATTTAATAAAATATAAAATTCTTGATGTAATTCTTTCATTGTAGGTGGAGTAATATCTATTTCATAATATTTTATTCCATCTAAAAACCATTTTATTTTTTCTTCATTCCATTCAACTCCAAAAACATGATAATCATTTGCAAAAATTTCTGGCCAATTCAAAGATATGCTACCACCTGCTTGTTTATGCCCATTATCATCCCAATGAACAGTTCCATAACATTTATTATCTCTATCAATTCCACCACCTATCATTTCCATAATATCAATCTCACCACAAGCAGGCCAGGTACCTGTTTTACCCATCATCCAAAAAGCAGGCCATATTCCCTGCCCATAAGGTAGTTTTATTCTTGCTTCAATTTTACCATATTTAAAATATATTTTATTTATACTTTTAATTCGTGCAGAAGTATAATTATAGCCATTGTAATTTTCTGCAAGTGCCTGTATTATAAGATTTCCGTTTTCTATATATGCATTAATTGTTCTTGAAGTATAATATTGTAATTCATTGTTACCCCAGCCCCCATATAAAGAGCCTATATCAAAACTCCAGTTACTTGAATTAATATCAGTTCCATTAAATTCATCCTGCCATATTAAAACCCAAGTTTTTGTAGGTGTTGGGGTTATTTGTAAATTTTCATCAAATTTTACTAATTTTCTTTTACAGGAAAAAGTTAAAATAAATATCATTATAACAAATACAAAAATTCCTTTAATTTTCATTTTGTAACCTCATTTAATTTTTGTTTAAGATTAATAGCTGTTTGATTTTGTGGATTATATAAAAGTGCTTTATCAACCATTTTCCTAGCATTAATAAAATCTCCTCTGTTTATATAAATAAATGCAAGATTGGAATAAGATACAGAATTTTTAGGTTCAAGTTCTAGTGATTTTTTCCAACAATACTCAGCTTTATCATAATTCTGTAATTGATAATATACTAGTCCATAATTTATATATGCTGCGCTGTTTTGTTGAAAAATAAGACCATAATTAAAATATTTTATTGATTCTACAAGTTTGCCTTGATTTCTTAATATCTCTGCAAGGGCAAAATAACCGGTTGCATAATTATCAAAAACAAGTCGCTGGGTAAACTCATCATATTTTGATGCTTTATCTATTTTTCCACGAAATGAACTGATTAAAAAATAAAAATCATTTATCATCACCTTTTCCTCATTAGTGATTACAAAAAAAACTCCGCAAGGTGCAGATTTTAATCCTTTCACCCATTCATTTGTCGCAACATTTGTATAATAAATTGTTTTATCTTTGTTATATGTGACAACTGATTCAATATATGTTTTTATATCTGGATTATTAGGCGGCATATTGATTTTACCTTTAAAATTTCTCATAACCTGATTCCTATACCATTCATATTGCATGACAACAGGAATCACTGGGACAAAATCAACCTTATTTATTATTGTTTCATATAATGCTGCTCCTATATTCATATCACCTTCCGCTATTAAAATTGAATTACAACAGATACTTTTTACCATATTTTTAGAATAATCATACCCAATAAAATATCTAGAATAACCAGGATTACTAAAATTTATATATATTATTAAAAAAATAAAGATAGAAAGGACAATTATTTTTTTTATTAAATTATTAACTCTAATTGTAATATATAGAATAAAACAACTTAAAAATAATGAAATATAAATATTAGCAGAAGCAAGATAAGGTTTTATTAGCCATTGTGTATTTGCTGGCGGAGTAGCAAAATTAGCAACACTTATAACCAGTAAAAAATATGATAATAAAAATAAAATTGATATATTTCTTTTTTGTTTAAATAAAAAATAAAAACCCACAATAAAAAATAAGCCAAATATTGGATATTCATTAAAAATAAAATGTTTTAAATAATATGTTAAAAGATTTATAGTATCAGCTAATGTATGTTTTTTTTCTATTCCCGCATATTGCGCTCTGCTAATAAGCCAAATAAAATCCTTTATTGTTTTTGTATCACCCCATGCATAAACTGGTTCTGTTTTACTCCTTATAAATACAAATAAATAAATTGAAACGCCAATAATGAAAAAAATTATAGATAATAAAATATTTTTTATATTTATTTTTTTGTATTGAACAATAAAATAAAATATAAAAGCTGGAAATATAACAATCATACTTGTCCAGTGATTCCCCATTGCAAGTCCATAAATAAAACTAAAAAAATATAAATATTTTAAATTATATTTAGTACTAATCACTGAATAAAAAACGAGGCAAGTGAAAAATGCATTAATGCCATAAATTGAACCTTTGGCAGAAATGCCTTGCCGCCAAACACTTACCGAAAATAAATAAAATATAACACCAATGATTGAAATTAAAAATTTAATACTCTTCTCTTCTTTAATATCATCAATAATTTTATATATTATTATAAATAAAATCAGTCCGCTTAAAATATTAAAAAAAACCGCCATTAAATTTGCTCTAAACATCAAACTACCAAGTGGTAAAAAAGTAAATAATTTACCTATTAATGTATTTAATGGATAACCCGGTGGATGCTGAACACCAAGAGTATGAAATGCTAGTGTTGTTTCAGGACTATCATCTGAATTATAAGCAGGTGATAATGAAAATAAATAAATAAATATAAAAATTATAAAAAATATTGTTAAAATATATTTATAATCTTTCATTTTTTCTCCGGAAAAAAATACTCATTGCTAAAAATAATAGTGATAAAAAAGATATAATATAACCATAATATATAATTTTAGGTCTATATTCAAGTTTAATAAAATTTTTACCTGGCCTTATAAATACACCTTTTAAAAAGCCATTAACTTTTATTATTTCTTGTTTTATTTCGTTTACTGTGGCAATCCATCCAGGATAAAAATTTTCTGATATTACTACAAAACCATCTATATTATTATTTATATCAATAATTAAAGTATTTATATTTTTTCTTTCATATGATATTTTTATATTAATTTTTTCTTTTTTATCATTTAAATTTTTTATAAATCTATCTTTATATTTTGTATCAATAACTATCTTTTTATCATATATATATGAAGTATTGTAAAGTTCATTAAATTCCTCTTCTTTATTTTTAGTAAAAATAGTATATTTAAAAGGAACAAAATAAACAATATCGGGAACATTTTCTCTTTCAAAAATAAATATATTATGTAATTCATCAAAAAATATTTGCTTTATTTTTTTTCCTTTCAATTTGATTTTTGAAACAATATATTTTGTTGCCGTTAATGGAAAAAAATCATTATCCCAAGGATTATTAAATTTATTAATTTTAACAACAAAATTATATGTACTTGAAATTATTAGAGAATCAAATCCATCTAGATTTAAAATTTTATAAAAAAATGGTATATTAGGCTGAAGTGTACTGCGCACAAAATCATATTTTTCTTCAACTGTAATTTTACTCTTTTTCATAATGTTACTCTTAGGATTACTTAGTGTTGGGGCTAGAATTCTCTTTGTTTTTATTGAACAATGTTTAATTAAAAAATTACTTATTTTTGTTTCTCCATTAAAATCATTGTAACGAACAAAACTACCATAGGTTGACCTATTAAATGCAAAGACACAATAAATTATGAATAAAACAAAAATTATTTTAATAAAATAATTGGTTATCTGTTTATAAATAATAAAATATAAAAATACTACAAATAAAAAAAGTAATATTAAAAAAAACGCAGCATCATCAAGGAACATATCATAACTGTAAACATTATTTAGTATATATTCAAATTCAGCTCCGGGACTGAAATTTTTTATATAAAATCCTAGTATCTGTATTTTATAGTTATTTAATAAAATAAAAACAAAAATAAAAATTATATTTAAAATCAAACAGATATATAAAAATCCGATTTTATTCTTATTATCTTTATTAAATAAAAGATCAAAACCAACGCCGGCAAAAAAACACATAACAAAAAAGAAAATAACATTGATTTTGGCAGGATATCTTATATAATGCAAAAAGAATAATTTTTCATATAATTCAGAATAATTAGGAATTGAATTTAAAAAAGAAAATACAAATGAAATAGTAAACAAGATAAGTAAGAAATCCTTTAATTTAATATCCGATAATTTTGCAATCCCAAATATAGCAAGTAATGTTCCGGCAAGACCAATATCTATCAATGCCATCCAATTCATAAATTTGCTTGACTCTGAAAAAAATTTTTTTATAAAAGGAAAAAAGATTTGTAATAAATGTTCAAATCGCATATAAATATTTTTATGTGCATCTAAAAAAACCCTATATTCTGACATTCTACTGCTCAATGTTGCAAATTCTATAGTTGGAATAATTTGAACAGCTGTAATTAAAAATAAACATAAAATAAATAATAAATATCTAATTAAGTTTTTTAATCCAAACCAATAAAAATAAAATGCTGTAAACAATAGAAAAACATATGAAAAAACTTGTGGATGCCCTGAAAGAAAAGACATTGTAAGTGTTATCACTGTTAAAAAATTGTTAATAATACGTTTATCAATAAAAGTCATTCTTAAAAAATAAATAGAGGCTGGCATCCATGCTATTGTATGCAGGTCTGCCCATTCAGATGCCCTTATGGTCATATAAGATGAAAAAGAAAATAAAAATGAAGTTACAAATGCTGCTTCTTCTGTAAAATTCATTTTTTTTGATAACATATATAAAAATGTAGCCATTAAAAAATATATCAAAAATGTATTTATTTTAAATGCGATATCTATTGGAAACACATAGTAAAAAATATTCATCGGATAAAAAACAGCTGACTGAAAATTGGCAAGCAATGGTTGGCCACAGTAAATATATGGATTCCACAAAGGTAATATCCCTTTTCTTAAATTTTCTACAATTATTTCCTTGAAAGGAACAAAATAAAAAATCATATCAAGCCAACCTATTATTTTGTCGGATATATACTGAGGAAGAAAAATTAAAAAAGAAATCAGTGCAAAAGATGAAATAAAAAAAACATCTTTTTTTTGCATATTATAACAGCGATAAAATCAATTCTCTTATTATTTTGGCGGCAAATATAGAAGAATTACCAGATAAATCATAATCTGGCATTAATTCTACAATATCTAAAGATACAATATTTTGTTTTATTGATGAAATATATGGCAATAATTTTATGAAATCATTAAAAAAAATACCACCTGCTTCAGGATTACCAACACCTGGAAAGCATGACGGATCAAAAACATCCAGATCTAGAGAAATATAAACATGACTGTCTTTCAACTTTTCAATTACAAATTTAAATTTTGAGTGTCCATAATCACAAAATATTTTATTTTTTTTAATAAAATTATATTCTTCTTTTTCAAAAGATCTGATACCAAACATAAAAATATTTTTCGCCCCTATCATTTCAACAATTCTTCGTGCAACTGTTGCGTGAGAAAATTTATTGCCATCATAATGCATTCTCATATCTGCATGCGCATCAAAATAAATAACTTTTAAATCCTTGTATTTTTCATAATATTTTTTTACTATAGGTAATGTTATCAAGTGTTCTCCACCAATGTATAAAATACGCTTATTTCTATTTATAAAATCATATGTATATTTTTCAATTTTTTTCATAGCATGTTTTGGTATTTTGCTTGGGAAAATAATATTACCTGAATCAAAAATATTGTAATCTATCAAATCCTTTTCTTGGATTGGAGAAAATGTTTCAATTGAATCAGAATATTTTCTTATTGAATCTGGTGCTTTCTGTGAACCATGCCTGAAAGTAGATGTTATATCATATGGGATTCCACAGATTATTAAATCCGATTTTTTAAAGTTGCCAGAAGTTCCAACAAATTTTATGTTGCTTTTTAATTTCATTTAATAATTTCCTTTACAAACTCAGGTAATAATAAAGCACCTTTATGAATATCGTTATTATAATATTTAAGACCTTTGATTTTACTTTTTTTATTTCTGATAATATCAGGCGTTAAATCATCTGAAACAAAAGTAAAACTCCAGCATCCAGAAGGATAAGTAGGAATATAAGCAAGATAAAGATAAACTTTACTAAAAATATTTTTTAAGCGTTTATGCAATCTATTTATAACAGGAGCATCATAAAAAGGCCCTTCACTTTGGGCTACGATTATACCGTTTTTATTTAATATTTTTTTTGAATTTCTGTAAAATTCATCAGTAAAAAGCCCACCGCTTATATCCGATGGATCTGTGGAATCAATTAAAATAACATCGTATTTATTCTTCGTTTCAGCAACAAATTTAATACCATCGCCAAATAAAAAATTTACCCTTTCATCGTTTTCTAACCCACTAGTCAGTGTTTTAAAATACTTTTTTGAAACTTTATATACATCTTCATCAATTTCAACAAAATCAACCTGTTTTACTGTTTTATGTTTTAAAACTTCACGAACAGTCCCACCATCTCCACCACCGATAACTAAAATTTTTCGTGGATTTGGATGTGCAAAAAGTGGAAGATGAACAATCATCTCATGATAAACAAACTCTTCTTTTTCAGTAAGCATAAAACATCCATCAAGAACCATCAAATTTCCACGTTCTTTTGTTTTATAAATTTCTATATGCTGGAATTTGCTTTTTTTATCATATAATTTTTTTTCAATTTCATATGATAAAGCAGTATCTTTATAAACTTCAGTTGCCCAATTTTTATTTAAATTTTTTTTCATTTTTCACCACCACAAAACAACAGCAGCAAATACAGCACCTATCTTTTTAACTGTATGCTGTGAAGAAATACTATAAATTGTTTTTATTTTATATCCTCTATTTTTCATACCTTCTTCAGCCATATGTCTTACTATCTTTTCTATTTCCTTTTTATGTCCAGGGGCAGAATACTCCATTATTAAACCATTTTTATTCTTATCCATAGGCACAGCACAAGCAACACCGGCAGAAATAACCTCATCAATTACTGAACTCACCTTTGATGCATATGCAAGAGGAACTAAAGAACCAAGAGGTAATTTAATAGGTTTTATCTTTTGGGAATTTGGCGGTAGTATTGATGACATCTTTATAAGATTTGTATTACCAACTCCTGCATCAATTAATGCTGCATCAAATGCATTAAGAGGTGTAATACCTTCTGCGTGACCTGCTACTAAAAAAAACTTATTTGGTATTTTAGCTGTGATACCCTGAGGTAATAAAGGAATTACCTTTGAATTTTTGTTTTTATTCATTTTTTTCTCCTTTTAAAAGATTTTATTTATTATAATAAAATATATTATTTTGTCAATTTCAAATAAAAAAAGTAGAGACACAATAAAAATGTGTCTCTACTTTTATTTTTATTAATAAAAATTTTATTTTTTTACTTGTAATACAGTCACTGAATACGGTGGAAAATCATATACAAGTTCACTGCCAAGATTTATATCCCTTTCAGATGGTCCGGTATTTACAATAGGTCTATACAATTCTTTTGACCAAACGTATTCCTTATCTGTTAACTGCCAAACCTTGGCAGAACTCCCTGCTTTAAATCCTGAGATGTTCAATTTAGCGCTTGCAATTTCAAGACGTGTTTTATTTATGGCCATTATTGTTAATGTATTATCGTCTTTCAAAGCAGCAAAAACAGATAGATTTGGATTATCAGAGGAACATTCTACCATTTTTGTCCCGAATCTATTATAATACAGATCAAAAACCCAGTAATGGCTTCTTTCAGAGAATTTATTGGTTGGATCATTTTCTGCATCCATTAAACCATGACCGCCTCCTGTTCCTGGTTTCTGAGTATATAAATCCCAAATAAAAGCCAAATCTCCGCCAGCCCGCATAAACTCACCCAGATAATCAGCACAGAATAAAGCATTTTCAATTTCAGCAGTCATCTGGACTTCATCACCTGAATTCCATTCAGTTAACGCTATTTCTATATATTTATTTTCATAACCTTTCTGTGAATTAACATATTTTTTTATCCATTCACGGAATTTAGGCATATAAACAGGCCATGTTTCCTGCGGTTTTCTTAAAAGTGTTCTGGCATCATTATTTGCCCAAAAAGGATATTCATGCACAACCACAACATCAACATATTTTGCTGAATTCTGCAAAAATCTTTCAACCCAATATGGAGCTTTTGGATCATTCTGTGCTTTCCAAGGCTCTCCTTCCAGACGCTGTTTATTCATTGGTTGCATCGGACAAGGACCCATGAGTTTTAAATTCATATCAGGAAATGCTTTTTTAATTTTATAACTCGCATGGTTAAAAACTTTTGAATAGTTATCAATATTTGTCCACCAGTATTTTACAGTAGGACTATTGGGCATTTCATACCACTTTTTACCTTCTGTTGGTTTCTTTGGACCAGGAAACAGTGGTTTATTATCTGGTTCATTACCAACCTCAACATATCTAAAATTTAACCCCTTATATTTCATATCCTGCAACCATTCAATTGCATAATCAATTCTCTGATCTATTGTTCTATTTAAAGGCGTCATAACATTGATTATTGGGAGTACTTCTGATTTACCCATATTGCGTTCTATTGTCTTTAAAAAAGGCACCATACCACCAATATAATTTAATTCCGGTGTCCAGTTTACACTGCCGTCAATTCTGTAAACCGCTCCAGTTCTCCAATCATACAAATTACCATAATCACCACCTGGTATTCTTATAAATGTTGCTCCTATTCTTTTCAATTTCTCAATTGCCTGGCTATCTCTATAACCATCCACTTTATGCCACGCAGCCAGATTCTGTCCATATAATTTATGCGGGTCTATGGTTCTTAATATTTTTGTGACATCAATTGTTATTATACTTTCTTTTTTCTTTGGTTCTTTTTGTTTTATAATCTCAATGGGATCAATCTTTTTGGTTTGATTTGCTTCAACAATAACATTACCTGCATAATTTTTATATCCATATGCAACAACAGCAATTTTATAAACATCTTCTGAAACAGTTATTTTATAATTTCCACTGCCATCAGTTCTTGTCAAAGAGTCACCAACTACAACATATGCATCTTTTACCCCTTGTTTTGTATCTTTATCAATTATCTGTCCTTCTATTGTTCCTGGTTGCCCATAAATCCTTCCAATAATATTATCAACATAAATAGGTCCATTTAATGGTTGACTGTTATTAATAACAAGATAAACATGCCACATATCCTCTTTTATTTTGGTTGGATCAACTTTATAAGAAATCTTTTGTTTACCAACTGTTACTTGTTTTTTCAACTGATACCAGTTATTGGTTCTACTTGAAAAAATAAGATAAATTTCTAAATATTCAAGCCCTTTCATTGTCTCTTCTGGCACAAACAGATCAAAAGAAAATTCAACAAGTTTATTGATTTCGGGTAAAAAAGGGCCATCATTGACACAGGCATCCTGGTTCCAGTCAATTGATGTGGTTGCATCAATTTTTAGTGCATATTTTCCTTCTGTCACATATCTGGGATCTGTTGTTACAGAACAGGATTTTGCCCATTTCCCTACTCCATGCCAACCCTCAGTTGTGCCTGTTTCAAATGACCATAACTTAACTCTGTATTTCTGTGCAAAAATCTCTTCTGGACTTTTCCCTTCGGTTTGTGAAAATAAACTTACACATAGAAAAATGAATAATAAGAAAAAACTTAAAAGCTTTTTTAAACCACTCATGTCATTACCTCCTTTTTTTATTTTGCTATTTTACTTAATTTTAAATAACTTGTCTACTATTTTTTGATTTGACGAAATATTATATAGCAATGTTTACATCAATACAGTTCAACATCATCAATCCAGATCTCCATTATTTCTCCATTTCCATTTTTATATTGCCATTTAAAAAGATGAACTGATTCAAGAACCTTTTCAATATCAACTATTTTATCCTTCTTAACCCAAAAAGGTTGGCTTAAATCTTTTCTAAAATCTATCATGACTGTCTGCCAGTCTTCTTTTACATAATTTGAAATATCTTTCTCATAATCTGCATAATCGGTTAAACTCTCACATGTTAATCTTTCACTTATACAATTCTCTGATTCATAAGGTAAAATAAAAAATAATTGTCCTTGTTGTAGATTACCTTTTATTTTAAATCTTATACCATTATATTTTCTTATATTTGTTCCTTTACACTCAGGGCAATATGATTTTGAATTGAACCGCACAACAACTCCAAGATAATTATAATTATAACCAAGTTTGTATCCAGTTCTGCCTGTAACTCTAACTGCCCAGCCTTTATTACCATATCCAGGAGAACTCATAATAAATCCATCCCTTCCATAGCCATATTCTGTCGGCCATACAACTGAATCGCCACCTTGATGTCTGTCACTGTATGTTGACCAAATGCCACCATTCCTATTGAATCTATCTCCATCATCCATATTATCAATAACAAAAAATGTTATAAAAATTAATGCAAAAAAACCTGCCACAGCAGTGATATATTTATAAATCAAAGGTATTTTAAAAATATTTTTACTTTTTTCTTCTTTTTTATAATATGCCAATTTCAATAAAACACTTTTTATATTTTCTCTGTTCTTATCAATTTTTATATTCTCTATTTTTGCATCGGTTAAAATTTTTATTAATTCATTTTCATCATACATATTTTTCACCTTTTAAATATTTTTCATATATATAATGCATATTTTAAATAAAAGTTGCGATTTTTATTTGTTCAATATTTTTTTTAATTTATCAATGCCCCTTGAAATCAATGATTTAACTGTTCCTTCACTTTTGCCTAAAATCCTACTTATTTCAACAATTTTTAGATCCTCCATAAATCTTAAAACAAGTACTTCCTGATATTTCTCAGGCAACTTATATAACATTTCCTTTGCCATTTGATATTTTTTATTATTATCAATCATTTCCTGCGCCGCGATCAATTCATTTTCAATATCAATTGAAGATGGTATTTGTAAATTGATTTCTTTTAATGACGAATCAAGAGAAACAGGCTCATATTTCTTTCTTCTGAAAAAATAGTTAATTTCATTGCTCGCAATTCTATAAAGCCAGGCAGAAAATGGAGCAGTTGTAGGATGATATGTGGATATTTTATTTAGAGCTTTATAAAATGTCTCTGCTGCTATATCTTTTGAAACTTCTATATCACCAATTCTATGGATAATATATCTTAATATTAAATTATAATATTTATCAAAAATTTCTGCAAAATATATCGGGTCTGATTTTGCTCTTTCCACTAACTGTTTATCTATTTCATCGTTTCGCATAAAATCCTTTTATTCAATTTAAAAATTAAAATTTCAATACCCTGTTTCTACCTTCTTCTTTGGCTCTATATAATGCTTTATCAGCATTTTCTATTAATTCTCGTCTACTTTTAGCATCAACAGGATAAGTAGCAACACCCATACTCATAGTTACTTTTATAGGTATATTATTATATATAAAATTATATGCTTCAATTGCTTTTCTTATCTTAACTGCTCTCATATGTGCTGTATCTTTAACTGTTTCTGGCATTATTATTACAAATTCCTCTCCACCATATCTGGCAACAGTATCAGATTGAGTTGTATAATTTTTTAATATGAAAGCAATTGATTTTAAAATATAATCACCTGCAAGATGTCCATGAGTGTCATTGATTTTTTTAAAAAAATCAACGTCGCCGATCACGAGCGAAACAGAACCACCATAACGATTAGCCCTGTTAATTTCTTCTTCTAATTTCTCCTGAAAAAAACGATGAACATAAAGGCCGGTTAAGCTATCTATCTTGGATAGTTTATCAACTTCTTCATATAAATATATTTTTTCCATTGTCATTGAAATCTGATTTGATAATAATTTCAAATATTCAATATGTTTTTCTTCAAATAAATTAGGTCTCATCCCACATAAGAAAAAAACACCGAATAAATTTTTCTGCGCATAAAAAGGTATATAAACTATACTTTTGATAAAATTCAAAATATTTATTGATGTCTCGTCTTTAATTTCAGGTATATAAAACATTTCACCAGGAAATTTTGTTATCCTACGCAATATATATGAAACTATCTGTTTCTCATTTTTTTTTAAAATTTCATCATCAAAACCATAGGAGCCAGCAATATAAAACTCTTTTTCTCTTAAAAACAACAAGATAAAATTAAACTCGTCCGGTTTGACATTAAAATGCGAATTCATTATTTTTATTAAAATTTCAGTTATTATGTCTTTTGCTTCATTTATATTTAATATAAAACTTAAACTTTTCAATGTATTATAAAGAGATGTGATTTGCTTTATTTCATATTCAACGTCATCATCTTTTTTTTGTAAGTTTTTAATGCTCACAGTATTTATTCTATTTATTATATTTTCTTTGGCTTTTAATCTCTTTTCATTTTCTGATATTTTAAGATTATATAATTCAAATGGATACTGCAACATATATATAGATATAAAAAAAATTATAGAAACACATAATATATTAAAACTGATGATTTTGAATGGAAAATAAAATATAAAAGTAATAAAAAAAGTGATTAAAAAAATAGTTTTTCTCAATGTTTTTGTCAGATTTTTCTGCAAGACAATAAAAAAAACACCAAATACAAGTACAAGTAGATTATAATCCGGAGCAATCAATTTAAAAAATCCAGTAAAAAAAATAATCAGGCAACTGATAATATATATCAATAAAAATTTTATTGATTTATTCATTAACTTATGTCCTCCCAAAATGTGACCCTATTTCTTCCATTTTGTTTTGAATAATACAATGCTTTATCCGCAAGATTAATTAATTCAAGAAGTTTATATTCGGGTCTGTAATAGACACCACCAATACTCAATGTTAATTTGACCGCTTCATTTTCATTCACACTTATAACAAGCTTTGAAAATTCTCTTCTCAATCTTTCAGCGGTTGCCCTTGCACCGTTTAAATTAGTATTAAGAAGTATTGCTGCAAATTCTTCTCCTCCATATCTCCCTATTATGTCCACTTCTCTTAAATCGGTCTTTAGAAATTCACCTAGAACCTTTAATACTTTATCACCGAAAATATGACCATAAGTATCATTGCATTGTTTAAAATGATCTATGTCAATAAGTAAAAATGATAAATCTTTTTGCGATTCCTTTGCACGTTTTATCTCCTCATCTAGTCGCTCAATAAAATATCTTCTTAAATACAATCCGGTAAGGCCATCCTTTATTGCCAGTTTCTGTGTCTCCTGAAATAACAGAGTGTTTTGAATTGCATTGGCGCATAGATTAGCTAGATAATTAAAAAGCCGTGCTTCCTCATTATCAATTATTTCCGGAATGTCTGAATAAAATCTAAGTAAACCAATTATTTCATTTTCATTTTTTTTATCCGCTGACTTTTTATTACCGAGCAAAGGAATTACTAGTATAAATTTAAAAGGAAGTTTGCTTTTCTTCAAATCTTTAAATCTAAAATCTTTTTCTATATCTTTTACATATAAACTGTATTTCTGTTTGATAACCCAATTATCAAATGCATCTAGATTATCATAAATTTTTATAGATGTTGGCATCATTTCAATATTTTCAGTATTTTTAATATTTTCTTCTTCCATTATTAATCTATATCTTTTTATTTCATCATCATAAAAAGCTAGTGTGTATTTTATTGGTTTATTTCCTGTAATCTCAAAAATAGCGGAATGAAGTATCTGGTTTATTGTTTTAAAATCTATTGCAGACGTCAATTTCTGGGCTATTTTATTTAAAATTTTGTATTTGTTTACTGTATCTTTTGCTCCATCAATTATTTTTTTTAATTTATTTATCTTATCAATTGCTTCATGCTGTTGTTTTTCAAGTTCAAGATTTTTTATTTCAAATAGTTTTTCTTCTGTATCAATATTATCTATTTGCCGTAAAAAATGAACCACATAAACATTTAAAAAAATTAGATTTAAAATCCACGGTGTATTTTTGAATATAGAGTTAATATTTGCAAGTGCAGCAAAAATATTAAATAAAATATAAAGTAAAAAAACGATTAGCGCATTTTTACCTAATAAAATAAAAGAAAAAAAAATCAAAATGTCTATAATTATAAGTGATATTATAAAAATTTCATTATTATCTATATTATAAAAAGCAAACGTAAAAAACGATGATATCAAAAATATTATAAGAGAAAAAGAAAAAATAATTTCCTTTATTGTTTTCGGGTGTTTATAAAAAATCCTTTCAAAAACCGTTTGAACCCGATTCATTTAAATAGAAACCGCCTTTTTACGTAAAGATGTTATAAAAGCATCTACAATTTTAGGGTCAAACTGAGTTCCTGCATTTTTTCTTAATTCAGAAATAGCAAGCTCAGGTGGCAACATATCCCTGTATG
Organism: Candidatus Goldiibacteriota bacterium; assembly: GCA_026414685.1. Classification (GTDB taxonomy): domain Bacteria; phylum Oederibacteriota; class PGYV01; order PGYV01; family DSYL01; genus DSYL01. Next base: position 9,034 of record JAOAIN010000114.1, on the reverse strand, counting down.
CTCTTGCTGAAACCATAGTATCATAGGCATCTGCAACATGAACTATGCGGGCTCCCAACGGTATGTCCTCACCCTTTAATCCATCCGGATAACCTTTACCATCAAAACGTTCATGATGATATAAAACAATTGGAACCATTGGTGCCAAACTTTCTATTTCCTTTATTATTTTTGCTCCAATAACAGGGTGTTTTTTAGCAATCTCAAAATCCTGTTCATTGAATCTTGATGGCTTTTTAATCACGTCATCCGGCATTGCAATTTTACCTATATCATGTAATAAACCAGCATACTTTATTATTTCTATCTCTCTTTCTGACAATCCCAATTCTTCGGATATTAATACTGAAAATTCCGATACTTTCTGTGAATGGCCAAGGGTATAATGATCCTTGGCATCAACAGTAGATGCTAATGCTCTTATTATACTTATCTGATCCTTTTTTATTGATTCATAAAGTTTAACATTTTCTATGGCAAGAGCTGCTTGTTTAGCAAGAATTGTAAGCAATGAAAGATCCCTGTTTGTAATTTCACCTTCTGGAGAATCTGTAATGATATCTATTAAACCAACTGGTTTATCATGAGCAATCAATGGAACTAAAACAAATGTGACTTTCTCACTATCTGCAATATCTTCTTCTATATCAGGAAGAGCAATAGTCCTGCCCTTTTTTATCGCCCAGTCAATTACTTTTTTCTTACTTTGCAAATTTATTTTGGATTCAATTTTTCTGCTTATATTTCTTTTCATTGCTACATCAATCTCTCCTGTTTTATCATCAACAAGGAATAAAATCGCCCCCTCACAATTAATAATTTCAGATGCCAAATCCAAAAGTGAATTTAAAACCCGTTCAAGTGTTTTAGCCTCTGTTATTATATCAACAAGTCGGTATAAAGTTGTAAGTTCTTCAAATGAATGTCTTAAACCCTCATTGATTACTTCCAGATTTTTTATATATTCTTTCAATTCTGCAATTTCATTATTCTCGACCATATTAAAAACTCCTTATTACATTTATTGCGGCATATTGATAAAAGCCTCTGCTTCTTTTAATTCTCTTTCAAGATGTTCCATTATTCTTATCTCGGCCTCGGCATCAAGACCCAGCAATTCCTTTGCCTGCTCATTGAGTGGTACAATGATATCATCCCCAGAAAATCCTATACCTTTTTTCTTACATAAAATATTTGCAGCAAAAATAATATTTGCCATAACAACTTCTTCCTGCTCTAATTCAGGATGATGATGAGACGCAATACCAGCTTTTAATTCAATTGGCAAATTCCACTTTTCAGCCATCCATTTTCCAACGAGTGCATGATCGATTCCCATAACAATACGCTCGGCTTCCTCAATTGGCATTCTATTATCTTTTGCAAGTTTTAATGCTTCTCTATATTCTTTATGCATGTACTGTTCAAAAAAATTCTTTCCAATATCATGAAGCAATCCTGCCGTAAAAGCACTTTCAGGAGAACGATATTTGATTTTTTTAGAAATTAAACTTGCACATATTGCTGTTCCAACACAATGCTTCCAGAATTCAAGATGAGAAAAACCAGAATTTGAATCTCCCGTAAAAACTTTATATACAGATACAGTAAGTGCCAAATTTCTTATTGTATCAAAACCAAGAATTGAAACTGCCTGAGTTATATTTTTTATTCTAAAAGGAAATCCATAAAATGCAGAATTGGCAAGACGTAATACCTTAGCTGTTAATGCTTGATCAACGGTTATTATATCACTCAAATCCTTTGCAGATGTTAAAGGATTGGATACAACCTGTATGACCCTCGCGACAACTAAAGATAATGTAGGCAATGCCTTCATCCTACCTAAAATCTTATTCACACGTTCTTCCTGTTCTTTTACTCTCTCATCCTGTTCTATTTGTTTTTCATTTTTTTCTTCCATAAATTTTCCTTTATTTTTTTTGATAGTTCTCTTACTTTATCATACAGTTCTTTTTTGTTACCATTATTATATATAATAAAATCGCTTAATGCAATCTTTTTTGATAACTTAAAAATATTCTGGAAATTAAAAATCTTTTTAATCATTACTGCATTTGGATAATTATTTATCCTTTCCTGCCATTTCTTTTTAGAAACCATTATAAATATCACATAATCAATTTTCTTATAAATTCCAGTTTCAAATAAAACAGCCATATCAAGTATAATTATCTTGTGTCTTAAACTTTTTATTTTTGTTATAATAGTTTTATTCAAAGCAGGATAAACAAGTGAACAAAATTTCTTATAAATACTCTTTGATGAGAAAACTAACCTACCTAATTTCTTTCTATCAATAGTTGAATCGGGTTTTAAAATATTATTGCCAAAAATATTTAATATCTTCTTATAAAGTGGAGTTGCCCGCTTATATAAACTATGTGCCAGTCTGTCAACATCAATAACATGGAATCCATGGTTTTTAAAATATTGTGCAGTTAGAGTTTTTCCTGATTTTATAAAACCTGTTATGCCAATAACCAGTTTTTTATCCACACTCATACCAATTTTTGCCTTCTCCGATTTTTATTTCAAGCGGCACGTTTAATTTCACAGTATTCTCCATTATTTCTTTTATCTTCAGTTTTATTATTTCTTTTTCTTCTATAAATACAGAAAAAACTAGTTCATCATGAATTTGTAATATCATTTTACTTTTTAATTTTTCATTTTTTAACCAGTCCATTATTTCTATCATTGCTTTTTTTATAATATCCGCAGCGGAGCCTTGTATAGGCGAGTTTATTGCAATTCTTTCTGCAAATTCTCTCAATGTTTTATTTCTGGAATTTATATCCTGTATGTATCTTTTCCTGCCTAAAATGGTCTCAACATAACCTTTTAATCTCGCTGAATTGATAATATCTTCATGGTATTTTTTTACCATCTTATATGTATTGAAAAATCTATCAATATAATATCCCGCCTGTTGCAAAGAAATTTTAAGTTCCTTGCTTAAGCCATATTTGCTCATACCATATATAATTCCAAAATTAATTGTCTTCGCTATTCTTCTTTGATTTTGTGTCACATCTTTTTCAGGTATACCGAATATTTCTGCCGCTGTCATTGAATGAACATCTTTCCCTAATAAAAAATATTCTTTTAATTTATTATCACCTGAAAAATGGGCTAAAATTCTAAGTTCAATCTGCGAATAATCTGCTTTAAGTATCACACTATTATCATATAATGGAATAAAAATTTTTCTAATTTCTTTACCTTCATCATCGCGCACCGGTATATTCTGTATATTAGGGTCGGATGATGATAATCTACCTGTTGCTGTAATATTCTGATGATAATATGGAAAAATTGTTGAGTCTTTATTCACAAAACCTCTTATTACATCAAGAAAACCTGTTTTTATTTTAATAATTGTTCTATAACTTATAAGATCTGCAACTATCGGATGCATATCTTTGAGCATCATTAATACTTCATTATCAGTTGAAAAACCTGTTTTTATTTTTTTTAACTTTGGAAGATTAAGTTTATTGAAAAGTATATCTGATAATTGCTTTGGAGAATTTATATTAAATTCACCACCAGCCTTTATATATATTTCTTTTTCTAATTCTTTTATTTTCTTATTGAATTTTTCTATTAACAGTTCTAAATAAGATGTATCAATTTTTAATCCGGTTTTTTCCATACAAGATAAAACATAAGCAAGTGGTAATTCAATATCATAATAAATATTCTGTAATGATTCTTTTTTTAATCTTTCAATAAGTAAAGGACATACAGCATGCGCCCCTTGTATAATTGAACTACAATACGAAGATATGATCTTTTCATCCACAAGAGCAATCATAATCTTTTTTGCCCCTTTTCCAGTTATATCTTCATAAGATAAATAATTTCCACCTAAATATTCTGTAAATATATGTGAAATATCTCTATAAGTTTTTTCAGAATTCAATATATATGCCATCAACATTATATCCTGAATATTTAGATTCCGGTTATTGTCAAAACAACTATAAATAAACTTTGCAGAATTTGTAATTATATTTTTATCTTTTATAAAGTCAGGCATAACATTAAAATCATTACCATAAATATAATATGCCTGACTTTCAAAGCCAATAATTATTAATTCAGGTTTTCTTTCACCACCCATAATGAAAATTGAAATTGTTTTTTGTTTCTGAATATCTTCTTTGATTTCATCAAAAGATTTTATGTTATACGTCTTTAATTTAAATTCATTTATCTTCTGCTTTATTAATTTATCGGATGCAACCAGCGATTTAAAATTATATTTTAAAAATTCTTTTTCCAATATTTCCATGTTTAATTTATTCACACTGCAATTCTCAATACAGAAATCTAATTTTAATGGTATTTCACCATTTATATTTAAAATTGCAAGTTGTCTACTCAATTTTATAATATCTATTGATTGTTTTATTGATTCTTTAATTTTGTCTGGCTTAATTTCATCAATATTTTTTAATATATTATCTATATTTTGATATTGTTTTATTAGTTTTATCGCTGTTTTCTCTCCTATTCCATTAACTCCAGGTATATTATCAGACGTATCCCCCATCAATGCCAAAACATCAATTATCTGGTTTGGGTTTATACCATACTCTTCTTTGATTTTTTCAGGGGTCAATATTGTTTCTTTATCTTTGCCTATTTTATATATATTTATATTATCATTTACAATCTGTATCATATCTTTGTCTGATGTCATTATCATGACCTTAATATTCTTTTTTGAAATTTCAACCGCTAAGTTTGCTATAATATCATCTGCTTCATAACCATTTAATTGAAAGATCTGGATACCTGCGTTTTTACATATTGTTTTAATTATTTCTATTTGGTTTTGTAATGATTCTGGCATCTTCTCTCTTTGTATTTTATATTCTTCATATATTTTATGTCTGAATGTTGGAACAGGTGAATCAAAAACTACACAAAGATAATCAGGTTTTTTTTCTTTCAGCAATTTTTTAAGCATGCTGAAAAATCCAAACATAGAATGCACTTCCATTCCATCTTTTGTCGTAAGGGAAGGCATGGCATAAAAAAATCTATAAGCATATGAATTGCCGTCAATGATATAAATTAGTTCATTCATCATTCTCTTCAAGTTCCTCACTTTTTTTTGAAATTCTCTCGTAAATTATTTTTACAAGATAAAGTCCCTGAGCAGGTGCAATTGTATTTGATATTGTTCTATTTTGAATTTCAAACATTCTTTCTATATCTTCTTTTTTTATCTTATCAAACGAAAAAGAAATCAGGGTTCCTGTTATCTTTCTTATCATAAAATTTAAAAATGATTTTGCAAAGAAATCTATAAAAATCCATTTTTCTTTTGTTTTTATTTTTATTTTGTTTATTTTTCTTATATAACTCTCATAATCGGTTCCAGAACCTGAAAATGAAAAATAATTTTTTTCCCCTTCAAATAAATTAAGGATACTACAAATTTTTTCTGTATTTATTTTCTGAGTAATGTGCCAGCAAAAATTGTTATAAAATGGATATAATAATTTACCATTGTATATTACATATCTATAAAACTTTTCTTTTACATTGTATCTTGGATTAAAATTTCCATTTACTTCATTAACAGATATTATTCTGATATCTGGTGGTAGGAGATCATTCAATACACTTTTTATATTTGCTGCTGGTATTTGAATATCAATTTGAAAAGAAAAAACTTGACCAAACGCATGAACACCTGCATCGGTTCTACTCGCGCCTATTATTTTTATTTCTCTGTTAAAAAATTTTGAAAGTGTGTATTCTATCGTTCCCTGGATAGTTGGAGCATCTTTCTGACGCTGCCATCCATAATAATTTGTTCCATTATAAGCAACAACACATTTAAAAATTTTTTTTGACATATAATCCCTTTTATCTTTATTAAACCATCCTACTTTGATTAAATTCCAGAAAACAATCGCCTTTACTTATAAACAATTTCATTTAGTTGTAAAAATTAAAAAATTTATCAAATTTTTTTATAAATCAAACTTTTTATTTAATGGCTATTTTTATATTATTTCTTCCTGTATTTTTTGCATGATATAAAGCATTGTCTGCTTTTTCTATGAGTCCCTGTTTAAGTAATGCATGTGTTGGATATTCTGCAATACCAGCACTGATTGTAATATTTATTATTTTATCCCCAATATAAAAAACATGTTCTTCTACTTCACTTCTTAATTTTTCAGCAAGATCAATTGCCTGGTCAATTTTTGTTTCAGGTAAAATAATAGCAAATTCCTCGCCGCCATATCTGCAGAGCGAATCAACACTTGACATAAGTGATTTTGCGGTTAAGGCAAGTTCCTGCAAAACAGCATCTCCCGCCTGATGGCCATAGGTATCATTTATTTTTTTAAAATAATCAATATCAAACATTATTAAACAAAGATGTGTCCTAAATCTTTTGGCCAGGGTTAATTCATCTTCCAGCTTTGCTTCAAAGTAACGCCTATTGTAAACTCCTGTTAATTCATCAATTATTGCTTTTCTTTCGCTTGCCTCTTTCTGTTCACGAAGGATGCTTGTAGTCTCTTTCACTTGTTCTATTACTTCTTTTTCAAGTTGTTTACCTGTCTGTCTTTTTAACTGATTCATTATCTCAACGGATTTATTTTTCACTTCTTCTTTTACAAATTCTTTTATTTCAGGGATTATCTTATTTGTTTCCTTTAAAATTTCCTTTGATACCTGATGTCTGACCTGACTTCTTATTCTACGTCTTAAAATTTTAAGAGCAACAGTTTCTCTATTTATAACTTTTTTTATGGTTGCAAGAACCATAACTGTTATTTCTCTTTCAATTTCTTGGTTTATCTGGCCTAAAAATGCCTCTTCTTTTTTTAGCATTTCTTCAAATCTATTTTCTAACTCCTTCCCTATATTTTTATACATAGCTATTTCTTCGCGTATTTTTTTCAATTCCTTAGTCAAATTCTCTATATCCTTTTTAATTTCTTTTATTATTTTTTCATCCATAAATAATATTTACATCCTTTCTTTGGCAGTTATTCCAAGAATTTTAAAATAATTTAAAAATACCTGTTTTAAGGCCAACAGTATAAATAATCTCTTAAATGTTGTCTTTTTATCTTCAGTAACCACCCTATATTTATTATAAAATGAATGAAATGAAGATGCAAGTTCATATAACTTTTGCACAACAAGAGATGGTGCATATTTTTCCATTGATTCAATAAATACATCTGATGCTTGAAGTATACCTGTTATTAAATCTTTTTCTTCTTTTTCTAAATCAGTGAATTCAACGTCATTTTCAATGTTAACTTTTTCTATTTCAATATTTTTTTCTCTTGCGAATAAAAGTATATTACATATTCTCGCATAAGCATACTGAACATAATAAACAGGATTTTTTTCTGATTGTTCCTTTGCGAGTTCTATATCAAAATCAAGATGTGAATTATGATTTCTCATTAAAAAGTAATATCTAGCCGCATCACATCCAACTAATTCAAGTAATTCATCTAGTAAAACTAATTTTCCTTCTCTCTTGGACATCTTTTTCTTTTCTCCACTTTCAAGAAGATTTACTTGTTGTAAAATTATTATCTTTAGCATTTCTTTTCTATAACCCAATGCCTGTATTATCGCTTCTATTCTTTTTATATAACCATGATGATCCGGCCCTAAAATCATAATGATTCTATTAGCTCCCCTATCTATTTTTGATTGCATATATGCAATATCACTTGCAAAATATGTCCATTGTCCATCTGATTTTTTTATCACTCTATCTTTATCATCTCCGAACTGAGTAGTTTTAAACCACAATGCACCTTCTTTTTCATATATTAATTCTTTTTCTTTTATTTTATTTATTATTTTTTCAATATAATTATTTTCATACAATGAATTTTCAGAAAACCACAAATCAAATTTTACACCGAAATTTTTCAAAGTAGTCTCTTGCCAGTTTTTAACATATCTCAATCCAAGTTCAGTAAACATATTTATTAATTCTTCTTCCATCTTGTTATATAATAAATTTAAAACCCGCTGTTTTATATCAGGCGCTATAGAAGATATATTTTTAGCAATATCAATTACATAATCGCCTTTATATCCATCTTCCGGTATTTCTGCTTTTTGCTTAATTTTATGTAATTCAAGATACCTTTCTTTAAGAGAAATGGCAAATAATTTTATTTGATTGCCATGGTCATTCACATAAAATTCTCTATGAACTCTATAACCATTAAAATCAAATAAATTGGCCAACACATCGCCGTAAGCAGCTGCTCTTCCACTAACTACATTTAAGGGACCTACTGGATTGGCACTAACAAATTCAAGATTGATCAATTCATTTTTTACCTGCTTCTCTTTAAAATAATTTTGTTCTTTTATAACTTTTATTAATTCCTGTTTATAAAGTTCAATACTCAAATTCCAATTAATATAACCTGGTTTAACATAAAAAATATTAGAAAATAAATTATTATTTTTCATATTATTCATTATTGATAGAGCAATATCTTCTGGAGCTTTTTTTACTGTTTTTGAAACAAGAAATGCAATATTAGACCCGAATTCACCAGGTTGATTTTCAGGTGGCTTTTCCACCTTTAGTTCCATATCGTTTAATTCAATCTCATAAATATCTCTGACTATTTTTTTTAAACTCTCTTTCAATAACTTCGTAATCATTAATAATTACCTCATCTTCTTAATGGAAAATCAACTTTTTCATTTAAAAAATTTTCAGGTAAGTTTAATCTTACTATGGTTTTATTGATATTATCAAGTATATAAATATCATTTTTATATTTTGTAATTTTTGAAGGATTTGAAAATTTAAAATTTTTAAAACGATCAAGATTTACATATCTGAAAACATCTTCATTTATAAAGTAAATAAATATTTTTTTTAAAACTGGCTGAGTAACAACAAAATAAGGTTTTTCTGAATAATCAAAATAAAGTATATCCGGCCATTGTATTTTGGAACAAACACCTATTCTATAATTTT
>JAOAIN010000095.1 GCA_026414685.1 Candidatus Goldiibacteriota bacterium | reverse complement strand
GTCTCTTCTGTGCCACCTATAATATTTGGAATCAGATGCCTATGTGTTTTATGAATCACTGAAACAGTATCAGCACCGTCATCCATTGTAAGTGTTGGTTTATGAGAAAGTGCAGATATGATATGAGAATAATAAACTTTGTTTGATTCGCCTTTTATTGCATATATTGGAATCTTAAAATATTTTACAAGTGCAGCTGCTACATCATCCTGAGTTGACAAAGGATTTGAAGCACAGCCTATAACTTTTGCTCCACCTTCTTTTAACGTCCACAACAAATTTGCTGTTTCTGTTGTTATATGCAAACATGCAACAAGTGTTTGATTTTTTAATGGTTTTTCTTTTTTAAACCTTTGTCTAATTAAACCTAAAACAGGCATTGATTTTTCCGCCCATTCAATGCGCTTCATTCCAATAGGTGCTAATTTTATATTTTTTATATCATATTGTTTCATATCCTACTCCTATTCATTTATCTTCATTTATCCAAAATGTTTAATAAAAATTTTTTGACATCATTAATGAACATTCATAACGAACATGTTTAGCGAACATTATTAACGAACATTTTTATATAATTTAGCTGCTTTTTTTAAATCCTTAACTCTGTCTGTTATCTCCCATGTAAAATCCTTATCCTGTCTTCCAAAATGTCCATATGCTGCTGTTTTCTTATAAATGGGTCTTCTAAGTTTTAATGTATCTATTATAGCTTTTGGTTTTAGATTAAAATTCTGCTTTATTATTTCTGCAATAATTTTATCTTTTAATTTTCCTGTTCCAAATGTATTAACAAGAATAGATGTTGGTTCTGCAACTCCTATCGCATAAGATAACTGAACCTCACATTTTTTAGCAAGACCTGCAGCAACAACATTTTTAGCCACATATCTTGCCATATATGCTGCTGACCTATCAACTTTTGAAGGGTCCTTACCAGAAAAAGCACCACCACCATGTCTTCCCATACCACCATAGGTATCAACTATTATTTTTCTGCCTGTAACACCTGTATCGCCAAGAGGACCGCCAATTACAAATTTGCCTGTTGGATTTACAAATATTTTCGTATCTTTACTTATTAACTTTTTAGGTATAACTTTATTTATGACATTTTTTATGATATCCTCTCTTATCTTTGATAATTCAACATCGGGATTATGTTGTGCAGAAACAACTACAGATGTCACTCTTTTTGGTTTACCATCTTTGTATTCCACAGATACCTGTGATTTTCCATCAGGTCTTAAATATGTCAAAATATTCTTCTGTCTCACTTCTTGCAATCTCATAACAAGACGATGGGATAAAATTATAGGCAGTGGCATTAATTCTTCTGTCTCATCAGTCGCATAGCCAAACATCATTCCCTGATCTCCTGCGCCTTGCTCTTTGTCTGCCTTTTCATCAACGCCCATTGCTATATCAGGTGATTGTTTTGAAACAGAAACAACAACTTTACAAGTATCAGCACCTATACCTATTTCTGGAGATGTATATCCAATTTCACGCAATGTATCCCGCACTATTTTTTCATAATCTACATTTGCATTTGTTGTTATCTCACCAGCAACAACTACAAGTTCTTTTGCAAGTAAAGTTTCACAGGCAACTCTGCCATAAGGATCTTGAGAAAAAACAGCATCCAAAACAGCATCAGATATCTGATCCGCTATCTTATCAGGATGCCCGGCTGTAACTGATTCTGATGTGAATAATCCATCTTTTATCTCCATTTTTTCCTCCTTGAAAAAATCAAGTAGAAAAATTATAACATAAAAGTAAAAATTTTTCCTATAAAAAATATTATTTATCATTTCAAAAAAAGTGGTTGAATGCATTTTTTGAGGAATTCATAGAATTAAATACGTGAAGCAAAAGTAGGTCAACCAATCAGTGAGACACGAAGGTAATACAAAACAAACGGTTTTTGCGAAGCCACTTTAAGTGTTTATGTAAGAACCTTTTTGATACAAGTCAACAATTTATTACGAAAAAAATGCTTCAACCACTTTTCATTCCATCTTTTCCTTATCTCCAAGGGTTGAAGGTATCATTTCAAAAAAGTGGTTGAATGCATTTTTTGAGGAATTCATTGAGGTAAATATGTGAAGCAAAAGTAGGTTAACCAATCAGTGAGACACGAAGGTAATACAAAACAAACGGTTTTTGCGAAGCCACTTTAAGTGTTTATGCAAAAACCTTTTTGATACAAGCAAACAATTTATTACGAAAAAAATGCTTCAACCACTTTTAATAACCCCTTATACTCTTTTTCTCCTAAAGGAGAGAATAAATTTTTAAAAAGATGTTATACAGGTATTGCAGTATTTTTTATTTTCACCTTTTTTACATATTTTTTCATTATATTATAAAACTTTTTTAAAATATCATCTTTATATGGTTTTATATCTTTAAAACCACTATCAAAAGTCATAGAATTATCATATTGTTGTATGGAAAATAATTTCGCTCCTTTTACCAATTCACCTATATCTATAAAATCGTTTTCATCTACAATCTCGGGCACCACTGTTGTTCTAAATTCATAATCAATTTTTGATTGTTTTATAATATTTACCGAGTCAATTATTTTTGAAGTATCAATTTCAATACCCGTTGCATTATTATACTTTTTCAATGATGTTTTAATATCCATTGCAATATAATCAACAAGCCCATCTTCTATCAATTGTTTAATTTTCCCAGGATAATATCCATTTGTATCTATTTTTACAAGTAAATTTAAATTTTTTATATGTTCTAAAAAATTAAATAAATCTTCCTGTAATAATGGTTCCCCACCTGTTATTGAAACACCATCAATAAAAGAAACTCTTTCTTGCAGATCTTCTAAAATATCATTTTCATTAAGCGTTGTATGATTTATAAAAACAAGTCCTGGATTATGGCAAAAAGGACATCTAAAATTACATGGTGAAGTATAAATTACTGATGAAATTTTATTTGGGTATTCAATTAAGGATACCCCAATGAAGCCATTTATTCTCATTTATATAATTTTAAGAAGCTCTCACTTTTTCTTCTTCTGATAAAACTTCAAACATCTCTCTTTCAAAAAATTCTTCCTGCTTTCCATTATTCCACTGTTTTATTGGTCTAAAATATCCAACAATTCTACTATATACCTCACATTCTGTTCCTTTTACATTTAATAATTCTTGTTCAAGTTGTTCTATCTTTGCTAAGATTTCTTTTTTTTCCATTTATTACCTCCTTTCTTTTATATTATTTAAGTATTTTATACTATTAATTCTTCTTTTAATTTTTGGATTTCATTTCTTATTTTATTTCTTTTCTCTTCTGCGCATATGGGACAATTATGATGTTCACCTGCAAGATAACCATGAACCGGACAAATAGAAAAAGTAGGCGTAATACTATAATAAGGTAGATGGAAATTCTCTGCAATTTTTCTAACTAAATTTTTAGTAGCTTTTGTAGAAGGTAACCGCTCTCCAATAAATATGTGAAAAACTGTTCCACCTGTGTATTTACACTGTATTTCATCCTGGTGTTTTAATGCTTCAAATACATCCCTTGTATGTGCAACAGGCAATTGGGTTGAATTTGTATAATATGGTTCTTTTTTACCCATTGTGATTATATCCGGATATTTTTCTTTATCTATTTTAGCCAGTCTATAGGAAGTTCCTTCTCCAGGGGTTGCTTCAAGATTATAAAAATTGCCTGTCTCTTCCTGATATTCTTTTAGTTTTTCCCTCATAAAATCCAAAACCTTTAAGGTAAATGCTCTTCCTTCTTCGTCTTTTATATCCTTACCCATAAAATTCAAAAGTGCTTCATTCATACCGATAAGTCCAATTGTTGAGAAATGATTATGCCAGTATTTATCGTGAATTGTCTTTACTCCTGAAAGATAATGTTTTGAATAAGGATAAAGACCTTGCTCTGTGAGTTTTTCAAGCGCCTTTCTTTTTATTTCCAAACTATCTTTTGCAAGGTCCATTAAATATGTTAGTTCTTTGAAAAATCTCTGTTCATCACCTTTGCACTTATAACCTAGGCGTGGCATATTAATGGTAACAACTCCGATAGAACCAGTCAATGGATTGGAACCAAAAAGACCGCCACCACGTTTTCTTAATTCTCTATTATCCAATCTTAACCGACAGCACATAGAACGTGCATCTTCTGGTTTCATATCAGAATTTACAAAATTTGCAAAATAAGGAATTCCATATTTTGCTGTCATCTCCCATAATGGTTCTAACTTTTCATTATCCCAATCAAAATTTTTTGTAATATTATAAGTAGGAATAGGAAATGTAAAAATGCGACCCTTATTATCGCCTTCAAGCATCACTTCTGCAAATGCTCTGTTTATCATAAAAATCTCTTCCTGAAATTCTCCATAAGTTGAATTTTGTAACTGACCATCTATCACAACTGCATCATCTTTCATATTATCAGGACATGAAAGATCCATGGTAATGTTTGTAAAAGGTGTTTGGAATCCAACCCTGGTAGGAATGTTCATATTAAACATAAATCTTCGCATCGCTCTTTTTACATCTTCATAAGAAAGTTTATTATATCTGATAAATGGTGCAAGTAAAGTATCAAAATTTGCAAATGCCTGAGCACCTGCTGCTTCTCCCTGCAGAGTATAGAAAAAATTAACAATCTGTCCAAGAGCTGACTCAAAATGAGAAGGTGGTGCTGATTCAATTTTACCTTCCACTCCACCAAAACCCCTTGTCAATAAATCACGTAAATCCCAACCACAGCAGTAAACAGAAAGCAAACCAAGATCATGAATATGAAAATCTCCATCAGTATGAGCTTGCTTTATCTCTGGAGTATAAATTTTATTTAACCAGTAATTTGAAATAACAATAGATGATACATGATTGTTTAGCCCCTGTAAGGAATAACTCATATTAGAATTTTCTCTTATTCTCCAGTCAAGGTTTCTCAAATAATCATCAACAAGTGTTACAGAATCCTTTAAAAGAATCTTCATCTCTCTTATTTTAGAATGCTGATCCCTGTAAAGAATATATGATTTAGCAATTTGGGTATAACCGTTATTAAGGAGTGTTGTCTCAACTATATCCTGAACATTTTCAACTGTTGGTATCTTTCCATCTTTATATACTGCTTCAAGAATTGAAACAACCTGCGCGGAAATTTTTTCTGCCTTATCTCTTTCATAATTGTTATTTGCCTTAAATGCTTTAAAAATTGCATTTGTAATTTTTTCAGAATCAAAAGGAACTATTTCCCCATTTCTTTTATGAATAAATTGAATCTTTGCCATCACATCTCCTTTTCAATAAAAAATTAGAAACCTTACCTTATTTATACACAATATATAGTATAAATGATTTTCTGTCAAGAAAAAAATTTATTTGAAAACAATATATATTGTATATATATTATTTTTATTTTTTGAAAAAACACAATATATTGTATTTTGTGGTGTATTTTTGCTAATAAAAACAA
>JAOAIN010000092.1 GCA_026414685.1 Candidatus Goldiibacteriota bacterium | reverse complement strand
CAGAAGTAAAAAGATTACGTAAACTTGGTTATAAGAGAATAACATTAAAAACAGGTGCATATTCTTTAAGAGAACTTGCTATGGCTCTTGCATGGGGTTCAAATGCTGAAATTGATTTGATTACCATAGATGGAGCACCAGGTGGGACTGGTATGAGCCCATGGGGTATGATGGAGGAATGGGGAGTTCCTTCTATATATTTACACTCTGCTGCGTATGAGTTTGCAGAGATTTTAAGACAACAAGGCAAAAGAGTTCCTGATCTTGCATTTGCAGGTGGTTTTTCAGAAGAAACAGGAGTTTTCAAAGCACTTGCATTAGGAGCGCCTTATGTAAAAGCAGTATGTATGGGCAGGGCACTTATGATACCTGGTATGGTTGGTAAAAATATAGATAAATGGATTAAAGAAAACAAATTACCAAAAACAGTTAGTGAATTTGGAACAACGGTAGAAGAAATTTTTGTATGCTATGAAGCAGTAAAAAAACTAGTTGGTTCTAAAGAAATAAAAAATTTACCATTAGGTGCAATTGGTATATATAGTTTTGCAGATAAGATAAAAGTAGGATTACAACAATTGATGGCAGGTGCAAGATGTTTTAACATTGCATCTATAACGAGAAATGAATTGATGTCACTTACAAGAGAATGTGAAGAAATTACCAAAATACCATATGTTATGGACGCTTATAGAGAAGAAGCGCTTGCTGTTTTAAAAGGTAAATGGTCTGGCAATGGCAAAAGAACAAAGAAACGTAAAAAATAAAATTGCTCATATAAAAAGTTTTATTTAAAAAGATAAATTCACCCTCATTCTTAGTGGAATGAGGGTGAATTTATAAAAAAAAATTTTAATTAAAAATATTATTTAATTAGGAAAATACAAATGAAAAATAAAAAAAGTAATACAAAAAACAAGATAAAAAAAGCTATGTTAGTTTTGGAGGATGGCACTTATTTTGAAGGTATATCTGCAGGTGCTTCAGGTGAGCGCTTTGGAGAAATTGTTTTTAATACATCTATGATGGGTTATCAAGAAGTTTTAACCGATCCTTCTTATAAAGGTCAAATTGTTGTTATGACATATCCTGAAATAGGAAATTATGGTTTTAATATGGAAGATACAGAATCAATAAAACCATGGGTTGAAGGATTTGTTGTTAAAGAAATGTGCCAATATCCTAGTAATTGGCGCTCAATAGGTTCTTTATCACAGTATCTTATAAAAAATAATATTCCTGCAATAGAAGGTATTGATACAAGAGCTTTAACTAAACATATCAGAGATTTTGGAGCAATGAGAGCAGTGATATCAACAATTGATTTAGATTATAAATCACTTCTTAAAAAGGTTAAAAATTCAGAGTCAATCGTAGGAAAAGATCTTATCAAATATGTTACAATAAAAAATGAATATATTTGGGAAAAAGATAAAAGTCTACCCAGATTAAAAATTTCTTCAGTAGAAGATAAGTTTTTAGAAATTAGAAAAAATAAAAAAATATTTAAAGTTGCTGTTTTTGATTATGGTATAAAACATGAGATATTGAGAATATTTGCAGAATTAAACTGCAAGATAATAGTTTTACCTGCCGACACAGATGCAGATAGAATAAAGAAAATAAATCCTGACGGGATTTTTTTATCAAATGGTCCAGGAGATCCCGAAGGAGCTCCGTATGTTTATGAAACTTTAAAAAAATTACTTGGTTTTAAACCCATATTTGGAATTTGTTTTGGTCATCAATTTCTTGGTTTAGCTTTGGGTGGTAAAACATATAAAATGAAATTTGGTCATAGAGGAGCAAATCAGCCAGTTATTGATTTACAAACAAGAAAAGTTGATATAACTGTTCAGAATCATGGATTTGCTGTTGATCCTGAATCTTTTAAAAAATCAAAATATAAAGTAAATATAACTCATATTAATTTAAATGATAAAACAGTAGAAGGTTTAGAAGCTCCAGAAATAAAAGCATATTCTGTCCAATACCATCCAGAGGCATCAGCGGGACCACATGATGCCAGATATGTTTTTGCAAAATTTATAAAAAATATGGAGACATGGAAATAAATGCCTAAAAGAAATGATATAAAAAAGATTTTACTCATAGGCTCAGGACCTATTGTTATAGGCCAGGCATGCGAGTTTGATTATTCAGGAACGCAGGCATGCAAAGCATTAAAGGAAGAAGGTTATACTGTAGTGCTGGTTAACTCCAACCCTGCAACAATTATGACAGACCCGGAATTTGCTGATGCCACCTATGTGGAACCATTAAATGCACAAATTCTTGAAAAAATTATAGATAAAGAAAGACCTGATGCAATACTTCCTACAATAGGTGGACAGACCGGACTTAATCTTGCTACAGAACTTTATGAGAAAGGTATAATAGAAAAATATAAAATAGAACTAATTGGTGCTAATTTTCATGCAATAAAAAAAGCAGAAGATAGACTTCTTTTTAAAAAAGCAATGCAAAAAATCGGTCTTGATGTGCCTTTTTCAGAATATGTTTCATCAATTGAGCAAGCAAAAAATATACTGAAAAAGATTAATTTTCCTATAATAATAAGGCCTGCTTTTACTCTGGGTGGAACAGGCGGTGGCATAGCATATAATTTAGAAGAATTTGAAGAAAAAGTTTTTAATGGTTTAAAAGATTCACCAATTGGAAAAGTTTTATTAGAAGAGTCAGTAATTGGGTGGAAAGAATATGAATTAGAAGTGATGCGAGATAAAAAAGATAATGTTGTAATTATATGTTCTATTGAAAATTTTGATCCAATGGGTATTCATACAGGCGACTCAATCACAGTTGCTCCTGCTCAGACATTATCTGATAGAGAATATCAAATTATGAGAGATGCAGCTATTGCAATTATACGTGAAATAGGAGTTGATACAGGTGGGTCAAACATACAGTTTGCTGTAAATCCTGAAAATGGAAAAATGGTTGTAATAGAAATGAATCCCCGTGTATCGCGTTCATCTGCACTTGCTTCCAAAGCAACAGGATTTCCAATAGCCAAAATAGCGGCAAAACTTGCAGTAGGGTACACTCTTGATGAGATACCAAATGACATTACCAAATATACGCCTGCTTCTTTTGAACCAACGCTTGATTATGTTGTCACAAAGATACCAAGATTTACATTTGAAAAATTTAAAGATACAAAAGATATTCTTGGGGTTCAGATGAAATCAGTGGGTGAAGTAATGGCAATAGGAAGGACTTTTAAAGAATCATTCCAGAAAGCTATACGCTCACTTGAGATAGGCAGATATGGTTTTGGTGCCGATGGCAAAGACCCCGACCTATCAAATATAACAAAAGAAGAAATAAAGCAAAAATTACAGACGCCAAACTCAGCAAGAATATTTTATTTAAGATATGCTTTTGAAAAAGGATTTACAATAGATGAAATATATAATTTAACTCACATTGATAGATGGTTTTTAAATAATTTAAAAGATATACTTGATACAGAATATGAGTTGAGGAAATGGAAAGGTAAAAATATAAAATCAGAAAAGAACAAAAATAAATTTATAGAAATTCTAAAAAAATGTAAGGCAAATGGTTTTTCAGATTTTCAGATAGGAAAAATATTAAATTTGCCCCAGGATAAAATAAGAAAAATCAGAAAAAAATATAATATAAAGCCAGTTTATAAAGTAATAGACACCTGCGCTGCGGAGTTCAAGGCATATACACCATATCTTTATTCAACTTATGAAAAAGAAAATGAAAATCCTGTATCTGATAGAAAAAAAGTTGTTGTCCTTGGTGGTGGTCCTAATAGAATAGGACAGGGTATTGAATTTGATTACTGCTGTGTGCATGGTGTTTTTGCTCTGCGTGAAGAAGGATATGAAGTATCAATGGTTAATTGCAATCCTGAAACAGTATCAACTGATTATGACACATCAGATAAACTTTATTTTGAGCCACTTACATTAGAAGATGTTTTAAACATTGCAGATGAGGAAGGTAAAGAAACAGGTTTCATAGTTCAATTTGGTGGCCAGACACCACTAAAACTTGCAATGGATTTATATAGAAATAAAGTCAATATAATAGGAACATCGCCTATATCAATAGATATTGCAGAAGACAGAAAGAAATTTGATAAGATTTTAAATAAATTAAAAATTAACAGACCTGAAAATGGCACAGCATTTTCATTAAATGAAGCTAAAAAGATAATAAAAAATATTGGGTATCCTGCTCTTGTTCGGCCTTCTTATGTTTTAGGTGGCAGAGCCATGGAAATTGTATATGATGATGAAGGTTTTGAAAAATATGCAAAAGAAGCATTTATAGTTTCTGAAAAATATCCTATACTTATTGATAAATTTTTGGAAGATGCAGTAGAAGTTGATGTGGATTGTGTTGCAGATGGTGAAGATGCTTTAATTGCAGGTATAATGGAACATATTGAAGAAGCTGGCATACATTCCGGGGATTCTGCATGTGTGTTGCCACCTATTACATTAAGAAAGGATATAATAGATAAAATAAAAGATTATACATACAAACTTGCTTTTGCATTGAAAGTAAAAGGACTTATGAATGTTCAGTATGCTGTAAAAAATGATATTGTATATGTGCTTGAAGTAAATCCAAGAGCATCAAGAACGGTTCCATTTGTTTCAAAAGCAACAGGCATTCCATGGGCAAAAATCGCAACCAAAATAATGATAGGAAAAAAGATAAAAGAATTAAAAGTAAAAGAAAATATGGATTTGAAATGGGTTGCTGTGAAAGAGTCAGTTTTTCCTTTTTTAAAATTTCCAGGGGTTGATTCTGTTTTAGGTCCTGAAATGAAATCAACAGGAGAAGTGATGGGCATTGATACTGATTTTGGGCTTGCCTATTATAAGTCACAGATTGCAGCAGGTCAAAAAATACCACAAAAAGGAACTGTTTTCATAAGTGTAAAAAATAAAGACAAACGTAATATAATTCCAATAGCAAAACAATTTGAAAATGAAGGTTTTAAAATAATTGCAACAGAGGGAACTGCTAATGTACTTTTCAATTCAGGTGTAAAAGTTGAGAAAGTAAAAAAAGTTCATGAAGGTAGACCAAATATTATTGACTGGATAAAAGATAAAAAGGTTGATTTAATAATAAATACGCCTGTTGGTAAAGGTCCAAGAAGTGATGATTTTGAAATAAGAAGAAATGCAATACTATTTGGAGTGCCTTATACTACTACATTATCTGGGGCTCAAGCTATAATTACAGCAATTACTTCTATTCGGAAAAAGAAATTAACTATAAAAAGTTTACAAGAATACTATAAAAATAAGAAAACAAAAAATACTAAAAAATAAATTAAATAAGGGTGAATTTTATGGCAAAAGAAAAAAAATATATTTTTATTACTGGCGGAGTTGTATCATCTCTTGGTAAAGGCATTGCTTCTGCATCTATTGGTGCATTATTAGAAGCTAGAGGTTTTAATATTACAATTCAAAAATTAGATCCATATATTAATGTAGATCCAGGAACAATGAATCCATTTCAGCATGGAGAAGTCTATGTAACAGAAGACGGTGCTGAGACAGATTTAGATATTGGGCATTATGAGAGATTTACATCAGGGACATATACAGCTTTAAATAATGTAACAACTGGGAAAATTTATGCAAGTGTTATAGAAAAGGAAAGAAAGGGAGAATTTTTAGGCAAGACAGTACAGGTTGTTCCGCATATTACAGATGAAATAAAAAACAGGATAAAATTGCTTTCAAAACAAAAAAATATTGATATTATAATGGTGGAAATTGGTGGAACAGTTGGAGATATTGAATCCTTACCATTTCTTGAAGCTATACGACAATTTGCCCTCGATGTTGGTAAAAACAATGTCTTATATATACATCTGACTCTTATACCATTTATAAAAGCAGCAAGTGAAATAAAAACAAAACCAACACAGCATAGTGTTTCTACTTTGCGCTCTATTGGAATACAACCAGATATTTTAATATGCAGGACAGAACGAGCGATAACAAATTCAGAAAAAGAAAAGATTGCATTATTCTGTAACGTAGAGGGGAAAGCTGTTATCCAGGGACTTGATGTTGCTTCTATTTATGAGGTTCCATTGATGTTTGCTCAGCAGGGTATAGATGAAATCATAGTTGAAAAATTGCATTTAAAAAATAAGGAAAAAAAATTAAATTTAAAAAAGTGGGAAGATATAGTATATAAAATAAAGCATCCAAAAGATGAAGTTACAATTTCGGTTGTTGGTAAATACATTGATGTTTTAGATGCTTATAAGTCAATAAAAGAAGCAGTAATTCATGGTGGAATAGAAAATAGATTAAAGGTTAATATAAATTGGGTTGATGCAGAAGAACTTGATTGCTTTGAAAACGCACATAAAATTTTGAAAGATTCCGATGGTATTTTAGTGCCGGGTGGCTTTGGTGTGCGTGGTATAGAAGGCAAAATAACTGCCATAAGATATGCCAGGGAGAAAAAAATACCTTTTTTTGGTATATGTTTAGGAATGCAATCTGCAATCATAGAAATAGGTAGAAATGTCTTGCACCTGAAAGGATGCAATTCAACAGAATTTGATAAAGATACAAAATATCCAGTAATAGCTCTTATGGAAGAACAAAAAAATACAAAAAATATGGGTGGTACTATGAGACTTGGTGCTTATCCTTGCACTATTAAAACAGGAACAAAAGCATTTGAAGCATATAAGGAAAAAGTTATCTTTGAACGTCATAGGCATAGATATGAATTTAATAATATTTATAGAGAACAATATGAAAAAGTAGGTGTGATTTTTTCTGGTTTATCTCCTAATGGTATGTTGGTTGAAATGATAGAATTTAAAAATCATCCGTGGTT
>JAOAIN010000087.1 GCA_026414685.1 Candidatus Goldiibacteriota bacterium | reverse complement strand
AAAAAAAATAAAAGTTACCTATAAAGTTGTATCATTACCTAAAGAGCTGGACGAGATAAAGAAAAAAATTGAAAGAAATGTTGTTGAGTCATCAAACATAAGCGTTGGTGGTATACAACTTTTAGGAGAAGAAGAACTTGTCCCAGAACAAATTTTACGTATAGAGATGGAAACAGAGAAAAAAACAGAGGCAATAGTTACATTTGCGGAGGTCCGCTGGTGTGCAAAAGATAATTATATAAATAAATATCGTATTGGTATTGAATTTTTAGTGTTAAAAGATGAAGATAGACAGATTATAGAAGAGATAGTAGGGGATGCCTGATAGAAAGCCAAAAATATCTTTAAAATGGAACTTTTCTAAAATATTGGTGTCTTTAATTATGAAAATTAAATACTGGAGGTGAATGAATATGAATTATTTTAAAACATTTACCCTAATGGCTGTGTTAACTATAATTTTTGTTTTATTAGGTAACTATATAGGTGGAAATGTTGGTATGATTTATGCCTTTTGTTTTGCATTATTTTTGAATTTTTTCTCTTACTGGTTCTCGGATAAAATTGTACTTGCAATGTATGGAGCAAAACCTGTGACAAAAGAGCAAGCACCAAAACTTTATAATATGGTACATAATCTTGCTATTAAAGCAGGACTTCCTATGCCAAAACTTTATATAATAGAAGATAATATGGCAAATGCATTTGCAACAGGTAGAGACCATCATCACGCCGCAGTAGCAGTAACGCGTGGAATATTAAATATACTTGATGATAAAGAACTGGAAGCTGTGATTGCCCATGAATTAAGTCATATTAAAAATTATGACATATTACTTGGTACTCTTGCTGCAACAATTGCAGGTGCTATAACAATGCTTGCCAGAATGGCATTTTTCTTTGGCAGCAGCAGCGATGATAATCGTGGAAATGCTTTAGCAATGATTCTTTTATTAATTCTTGCACCAATTGCGGCATTACTTATACAACTTGCAATTTCGCGTTCTAGGGAATATGCCGCGGATAATGGTTCTGCGGATATAACAGGCAGACCACATTCATTGATATCAGCATTGGAAAAATTACATGCAATGGCTAAAAGAACAAATGTTGCACACATAGATCCTGCCACTTCTCATATGTTGATAGTAAATCCTTTTAGGGGCGATTTTTTAGCATCCCTTTTTTCAACTCACCCCACCCTGGAGCAGAGAAAAAGGAATTTGATGAAGAGGAATTAAGTAAATAATTCTGTTTTTGTTCACTAAGGATGTTCGCAAGGAATGTTCGCTATGCATGTGCGTTAAAAATGTCTATTGAAATTATCACATTATTAGCGAACATATGTTCCGAACATTTGTTGTGAACATTATTTGTGAACAATTATACCAATCTCACCATTGCTAAAATATTATCTTTATGTTAATATTTTTTATCCTTTGCCATTTTTCTTCTGAAAAAAGAATTGTAATTAAAAATTTGTATATGATTGTATGCTTAAAGTAGTAATTTATACTTGTAAAAAGTAAAATAATTTATGAAATAACAGGGGTAATAAAAGATGAAAGATTTCAGGCAGGTTAGTTTAAAAATATTAAATGATGTATTTATTTCAAAAAGATGGGTAAAAGAATCAATAGAAGCAAACATGCAGGAAATTGATGAGTCTCATGGCGATATAAAAAAGGTTTATGAACTTGTATATGGAATTTTAAGAAATAAAAATTTTATTGATTTCAATTTAGGCAGATTCATAAAGAAACCTGTAAAGGATATTAAATTATTAAATATCTTAAGAATGGGATATTATCAGTTAAAATATATGAGATCTATACCTTTTTATGCTGCAATAAATGTATGTGTTGAACTGACGCGAACCAATATACACCCAGCTGTAAGTGGTTTTGTAAATGCAGTTTTAAGAAATATTGCAAGAAGTAAAGAGATAAATATCAAAATACCAGATAAGAATAAAATAGAATATCTAAGTATTAAATATTCTTATGAGCCATGGATGGTAGAGTTTTTTCAAAAGTATTATCCTGATGAAATAGAAAATATATTAAGTGCAGGAAATAGTAAACCGCCACTATTTTTAAAAATCAATGATTTAAAAACAGATATAAATGAATTGTTAAAAGAATTTAAAAAAAGAAATATTGAAGCAGAACCAATTTCTAAAATAAATGGTGCACTACTTGTGAAAAAAGGCGAGCCGCTTGATACCGATTTGTTTGAAAAAGGTTTTTTTTATGTCCAGGATATTTCTTCTCAGATACTTGGTTTATTTGTAGATGCGGATAAAGACGATGCAATTATAGATGTGGGAAGCGCCCCTGGCGGAAAATGTGCGTTTTTTTCAATTTCAATGAAAAATAAAGGTCAGATTGTTGCAATTGAACCACAGAAAGAAAGAATAAAATTAATGGAACAGAATTTTTTGCGCCTTGGTATAAATAACGTCCGCATTCTTTCGCATGATGCAACAGTTGATATACAAGAATTTCATAATAAAGCAGATAAGATTGTATTTGATGCGCCATGCTCGGCACTTGGTGTTATACGTAGACATCCTGAAAAAAAGTGGTGCTTGACAAAAGAAGAATTAAAAAGTTTTTTTGATTTACAAATTAATATAATGAATACAATAAAAAACTGGGTTAAAAAGGGTGGATTTATATTTTATTCTACATGTACAATTAATCCTGATGAAAACGAAGGATTAATTGAAAAATTTTTAAAGAAAAATAAAAATTTTAAAATTGAGAATATAGAAGAGATTTCAAAATTAAAACTAATAAAATTTAAAAAAGAAAAATTTTTTCAATCCCTTCCTGGAAATGAATTAAATATGGATGGTTTTTTTATTGCAAAGTTAAAGAGAGTAAAATAAGAAAGATTTAAAAATGTTATATTTTTGCCAGGGATAATTCATGAATTATCCCTGCATTTATTAGAAAAATATTTAGAAAACTCTGGAATTTTATAGCCTGTCTCAAAATTTCCATTCTTTACAAAATAGGGGTTAGGGGAGATTGTATTTTTGCCAAGCAAAAAATAGAGCAATAGAAAATTGAAAATGGTAAGTAGATAAATGTTTAAGATAATAACAAATCCCCCTTATTCCCCCTTTGCTAAAGGGGGAAATATGAAAAGACATACCCCTCTTTGAAAAAGAGGATACTAGGGGAGATTGTATTTTTGCCAAGCAAAAATAGAGTAATAGAAAGTAATAGAAAATTGAAAATAGAAAGTAAAAAGTAGAATAAATGTTTAAGATAATAAAAAATCTCATTTAATTCCATTTTGCCAAACAAATATATTACACGCTTTGGAAAAGATTTGGCAGGGGAGATTTGATGCTCTCAAAATCCCCTTAATCCACCTTTGTTAAAGGGGAAAAATAAAAATAAGATTTTATTAACAGAAAAATGATTTTTAATCGTATTTTGAATATAATATTTTATAAACAAAAGTTTTTATTTTTTGTTACACTTAAACATAGAATGTGCCTTCCTCAAAAAATGCAATCAACAACATTTTTGAAATCATCCCTTCTCCACTTGGGTAGAAAGAAAGGATGAGGGAGAAAAATAAGTGGTTGATGTATTTTTTCGCAAAAATTGTTTACATTTATAAATTATTTTACAACAAAGATTTTACCCCGCAGCACTATTGAAGCATTAGGATTTTTAATCACAAAATAATAAATACCATCTGAAACTATTTTTCCTTTGTTGTTTTTACCATCCCATTCTGCTCGGATTATAGATACATTTATTGTTTTCACAAATTCTCCTGATACTGTGTATATGAATATAGTTGAATTAGGCACTAAATTCTCAAATTTTATTTTCTGTTTCTCTG